>CAYTRA010000207.1:0-5213 GCA_964439675.1 uncultured Dehalococcoidaceae bacterium | reverse complement strand
CGTTCATCCGATGGGTGCTGATGGCGAAGCGCGACACCTCGAACAACACGGGCATCGACGAAGCCCCCGAGACGCCGGAATCCGTGGCACCCGGCGACCTGTTCATCCCGGCCGAGTTCGACCTCACGAAGTGGGACACCACCGTCACCGGCGGCGAGTACCTCTGGGAGGACTACGAGGTTGGCGAGCGCATCCACCACATCGAGGGTGTCGCCATCGAGGAGGCCGAGCATCAGATGGCGGCCCGCCTTTACCAGAACATCGCGCGTGCGCACTTCAACGCGCACGCACTGAAGGACTCGCGCTTCGGGAAGCGTGTCATCTACGGCGGCCACGTCATCTCGATGGCACGCGCGCTGTCGTTCAACGGCCTCGAGAACGTGGCGCGGATCCTCGCCTTCAACGGTGGGACGCACTCGAACCCCACCTTCGCGGGCGACACCCTCTTCGCGTGGACCGATGTCCTCGAGAAGATCGACCTCGGACGGCGAGACGCGGGCGCCCTGCGGCTGCGGCTGGTCGGGGTGAAGAACAGCGACCCCAACACCGAGGATCAGCCGTTCAAGGTCACCGACGACAAGGGTCGGGAGCGCTATCACCCGAACGTCGTCCTCGACCTCGACTACACCGTCCTCATCCCCCGCCGCGGCTAGCGGCGCCCGTCTCTCACATCACGCGGCGAAGGGAACCGATCCGATGACCACGTCCACCTCCGAGGCGAACCCGGCCACCGCCGCGCGCACCCTCGTCGACATCGCGCAACGCATCATCGGTGCCGCGGTGAAGCACGCCGCCGAGGTCACGCAAGGCGGAGCGCTCATCGATGACCACCAGGTACACACCGAGCGCGTTGCCTACCTCGCCACACAGGTCCGCGCCGCTCACGACCTCACCGCATTCGTCGAGCGCGTCCGCGAGGCAGGCAAGCCGGAAGCGCTCCAGGAGCGCCTCGCGCACGCCTACGCCGCCGAGGTGATGAACACGCTGCGCGCCCAGGTCGATGCCGCGTGGAACGACTTCGGCCTCACCGATGCGGGCGTCGCCCCGCTCTACGAGGACGGCATACGAGCACTCGTGCGCTCGGGCCTGGACGAGGCCGTGATCCGCGAGGTCGGCCGCGAGGTCATCGAGAACGGTGGCGTGAACAACGTCGAGCTCGAGGACGAGGTCGCGGCACTCACGCGCGACATGGCTCGCGACTTCGCGAAGACCGAGGTCATGCCGATCGCGCAGGACATCCATCGCCAGGACCTGCTCGTGCCGGACGCGCTCCTCGAGAGCTTCTCGGCGCAGGGCTTCTTCGGCTCCTCGATCCCGGAGGAGTACGGCGGCACCGGCATGGGCGACCTGCCGATGATCATCATCACGGAGGAACTCTCGGCCGCCTCGCTCGCGGCCGCCGGCGCGCTCGCCACCCGCCCGGAGATCCTCTCGAAGGCTCTGCTGGCCGGTGGCACGGACGAGCAGAAGAACTACTGGCTGCCTCGGATCGCAGCCGGCGAGGAACTCGTGGCGGTGGCGGTGACGGAGCCGGACATCGGCTCGGATGTGGCCTCCCTCCAGACGAAGGCGGAGCCCGCCGAGCACGAGGGCAAGGCTGGCTGGCGCATCAACGGCGCGAAGGCGTGGAGCACGTTCTCCGGGCGCGCCACCATCCTCGCGCTCTTGGCGCGGACGGACCCGGACCCCAAGAGCGGCAACCGAGGGCTCTCGCTCTTCATCATCCCCAAGCCCCCGTTCGAGGGGCACCAGTGGCGCTACGAGCAGCCCGAGGGCGGCGTGATGGAAGGCACCGCGAACCCCACGCCGGGCTACCGCGGCATGCACTCGTTCACGATCGCGCTGGACAACGTCTGGGTGCCCATGGAGAACCTGGTCGGCGGTGAAGAGGGCATCGGCAAGGGGTTCTACCTGCAGATGTCGGGGTTCGCCGCGGGACGCCTCCAGACCGGCGGGCGCGCCTCGGGTGTGGCGCAGGCGTCGCTGGAGAAGGCGTGCCAGTACGTCGTGCAGCGGAAGCAGTTCGGCCTGCCGCTCGCCGAGTACCAATTGACGCAGTACAAGATCGGCCGCATGGCCACGCTGGTCGCCGCGGCGCGCCAGATCACCTACGCGGCCGCGCGCTCCTTCGATACTCGCGCGCCGGAACCGTCCATGGCGAAACTCCTCGCCTGCGACGTAGCCGGCGAGGTCTCCCGCGAGGCGCAGTTGCTGCACGGCGGCTGGGGCTACTCGGAGGAGGACCCCATCGCGCGCTACGTCGTGGACGCGCTGGTGCTCCCGATCTTCGAGGGCGTGAAGGCGACGCTGGAACTGAAGGTCATCGGCCGGTCGCTGCTGGCAGCCGCCTCCAAGTAGGCGCGCCTCCGTCGCGTCAGCTCGATACGACGTTGAGCGCCGTCTGCTGCTTCCGCATCTCCCGGATGCGGCGCATGTAGGCCACGTGGCTGCGTCGCGCGCGCCAGAAGAGGATCGCGAAGCCAATGCTCGCCGCGAGGCCGAGCGTGCCACCGGCGCCCATGAGCCACCAGCGCAGTTCGCCCTCCACGCCCACGGTGTCGCCCAGGTAGGGCAAGACGCCTCGGAAGATCGCGGCTAGCGACAGCACGACGCCGAAGATGGCGCCCCGCCACGGCGAGGGCTTCCGCACCAGGCGCTCGCTGGCGAACTCCGGCAGGATCAGCTGCGCCATGGCCACAATGGCCAGCGTCACCACGCCGACGGCGAAGATGTGCCGGATGGCGTCGATGTCCTCGGTGGAGGCCCGAGATCCCGAGGCGAGCGACTGGCCGCCACCGATGGCGAGCAGCGCACCCGTGAGCGCGAGCCACAGCATCACCGGTCGGAGCGCCCAGATGTAGCCGCTGGAAGCGGCCGCCAGTCGGTGCTTCCGGGCCGTGAGCCCGAAGTTCAGCACCGCGAGGATGATCGCCGCCCCCACGCCCAGCCGCCCGACGGCCTCAAGGCGCTCGGGCATGTCCCAGGCCGCGCCCGCAACCCAGAAGGCAAGGCCGGCGTTGAGCAGCACGAAGACCGCGAGGCCCATGGGGCGAGGGGTGGGCCGCATGCCGAAGAACGTGGGGAACGAGCGCATCCCCACGCCCAGAACCGCGCCCAGGATGAGCCCGAAGAACTGCATGTTCACGAGCGCGGAGTTTCGCGTGCTCTCCAGGATCGTGCCGCCCTCGCCGGCCAGTTGCGCGAGCCACCACGCCCCGAAGGCCGCCTGCACCGCGAACCACACCATCGCCCCGCCCAGGAGCAGCGCCGAGGGGTCGCCGATACGCATCGATGCCCGCAGCGTCGCGAGGACCGCCGCCGCGAGGCACAACGCCCCCGCGAGTTCGCTCGCGACCCCCGCGATCAGGAGCGCATCGAAGCGGGGGTGGTCCGCCAGCGGCTGGCCGAGCGCACGGAACAGCACGCCCGCCACCAGCAGGACCAGGGCGGGCGTGACCAGGCCGGGGAGTGCCACGGTGCTCCGGCTGCCGAAGCGAGGCGCGAGCTTCATCGCCATCCCGGCGACGAAGAGCCCTGCAAAGCCCACGACCTGGAGATGACCGTGCACCTGCGCGTGCGACACCCAGCCCACGTCGAAGCCGCCCAGCGCCGCCTCGATGGGGAGGCTGACCGCCAGCGTGAACCCGCCGAAGACGGCCAGTGCCAGCGACGCGAAGAGGTAGGGGACATGGATGTCATCTTGCCGCTGCATCAAGCCGCCTCTCGTAATGCGTCCGCTGTTAGCATCCCACCACGTTTGGAGGGTCGATTGGGACTGAAGTCCCATTCGGGCTGGTCCATGCGTCCCGTCGGTCACACCTTCTCACTAGAGGGGAGTCCGCCCGACGAGGGGACCTGCGCACCTGTGGTGCCGTCCTCGTACCCCAGAATCTATCGGTGCGTGGGAGCGTGCCCTCGCTCGGAACCTGCCGGTTTCGATTGGCGATGGAAGTAGGTTTGACATGAGTATCGCCATTCTGTCCCTGGCCGAGGGCGACCTGCGCCGGCGAGTCGCGTTCGGCCTCGTCGCGTTCTTCGCCGCCCTCTCGCTCATCGGCTGTACCGCGGACACGGGGCGGCCGGTCACGTCCTCCTCGATCGACCGACAGGAAGGCGACGCCGAGGGCGAGCCGCGCACCACGCTGCCGCTGGATGTGGACGTTGAACTCGGTGACCTCTACATCGAGCCGGCGACGATCCAACTCAGGGCGGGGCAGGGCCTCACCGCGCACGTCACCAACGCCGGCAACCTGCCACACGACTTCCGCCTGGACGACGTGGGCACGCGACTCCTGAACAACGGAGAGTCCGAAACCGTCGAGTTCGGTCCGTTCACTGAGAACGTCCAGATCATCTGCACCGTCCCGGGCCACGCGGCTGCGGGCATGGTGATGAACGTGGAAGTCTCCGGCGGCAGCGCCGAGGCCACCGACAGCGAGGGCGGACACGGCACCGCCTCGGGTGAGCCGGCGGCACAACTGCAGCCGAACGCCACCCCGGGCCCGGACTGGGAGCGGTTCGACCCTGTCCTGCCGCCGGTGACCACCGAGGCCGGCACCGTCCACGAGATCACCCTGGACGCCACCGAGACCGTCATCGAGGTCGCGCCTGGTGTCACGCAGGAACTGTGGACCTTCAACGACCAGGTGCCCGGCCCCATCCTGCGCGGCAAGGTGGGCGACGTCTTCGAGATCACCCTGACCAACCGGGGCGTCCTGGGCCACTCCATCGACTTCCACGCGAGCAAGGTTGCCTGGAACGATGAGATGCGCACCCTGGCCCCCGGGGAGAGCCTCGTCTACCGGTTCGAGGCGAAGCACGCGGGCGTCTACATGTACCACTGCGGTACCGCCCCGGCGCTGCACCACATCGGCAACGGTATGTGGGGCGCGATCATCATCGACCCGCCCGACCTGGCCGAGGTGGACCGGGAGTTCGTCTTCGTCCAGTCGGAGTTCTACCTGGGCCCGCAGGGCGAGCCGGGCGACCTGACCAAGATGCAGAACGACGCGTGGGACATGGTGGTCTTCAACGGCTACCACAACCAGTACTCGCACGCGCCCATCCGCATCGAGCCTCACGAGCGCATCCGCGCCTTCGTCCTGAACGTCGGCCCCAGCGAGAACTCGTCGTGGCACGTGGTCGGCACCGTCTTCGACACCGTCTACAAGGAGGGCGCGTACCGCCTCCGGCCGGACGACGGCAACCAGGGC
>CAYTRA010000206.1:0-5226 GCA_964439675.1 uncultured Dehalococcoidaceae bacterium | reverse complement strand
CCGACGGCGTGACACCTGCTCGCGCGGCGGCCCCCCCCCGGGGGCCGGCCCGCGCTCGCCGCTCGGGCCGCGATGTACGTCCCGGACTCCGTCACCACCAGGTGCTCCGGCCGCACATCGAAGGGCCACGAGCGCACCTGCTCCCCGCTCGCGACATCGAGGAGTGCCAGTCCGTCCTCGACGGGGACGAGCGCGCCCTCCGGCGTCAGCACCGGCGCCGCCGTCGCACCGAGGTCGGGTCGCTCCCAGAGGAGCGCGCCGTCCGCCAGCGCATAGCCGCGGGCGGCCCCCGCCTCGTCCGTCAGGATGACGCGAGCATCGTCGAGGGCCGGTGCGAACGGCATGACCGGGAGCGCGATGTTCCACTCGCGGACGGGCGGCGGAATGCTGGGGGCGACGCCCCAGGCGTAGGCGTTGGTCCAGAGCGTGCGCAGCCGCTCGCCCTCCCACCAATGCGGTGAGGCATCGGCCAGAGTGCTGGCCATGGCGTCGTCAGTGAGTACGACGGTCTGCCGCCCGTTCGCCGCCATGTGGAGGATGCCACCGAGTGGGTAGTTGAACGTCTGGGCAGCGGTAGCGCGCTCGTGCACCACCTGCTCGCCGGTCGTCGCCATCGCCACATAGCCCTCGGCGAGTACGGGCGGCGCGCTGGTCTGCCGGCTGTGGCTGACCACCTGTAGCGGCTGGCCGTCTTCCGCCTCCAGCACGTTCAGCGCCTTCTGCCCCGCCACCCACAGGAGGCCGTCCGCCACCAGCGGCGCGGCCCACACGAACCCCAGGCTCGGAACCGTGCTCGACCAGCGCTCCGCGCCGCTCGACGCGTCGAGGGCCACGAGCCGCGAAGTGCGTAGCGAGAGGTAGAGCGTGCGGTCCGCGATCGCCGGGGGCTGGTCCAACTGGCCGGGCACCGTCATGGACCAGCGTTCCTCGCCGGTCTGCGCGTCCAGCGCCAGGAAGCGGCCGTCCGCGAGCGAGACGTACACGCGCTCCGCGTCCGCGCCCAGAGCGATGACTTCGTCCGTCCATTCTCGCCGCCAGGCCTCCCCGGCGTCCGGCGACAGGATCGCCTCGGTCACCCTCGACCCTGCGGTTCCCCCGCCTGGGCCGGACCACACCTCGCCCGCGACCACGGGCGCCGAGACGCCGGATCGAGCGGGGAGCGGCGCCGACGCGGTGTCGTGCGGGAACGCCGTCGCCAGCACCAGGACGATCGCGGCCGCCGCCCACCATCGAGCGCGCCTCGGAGCATCGGACGCACGACGTGCCGGGGCGGCCCGGGGGTTCGAAGCGCGAGGCGCCTGGGTGCGGACAGTGGGCGTCACGTCTCGCACGTCGCCGAGGCAGCGCACGCAGAGGCGCGCTGCCGCCTCGTTGTCTGCGTGGCAGCGAGGACAGACCTTCACGGCGGTCGTCGCGGTGGGGTTCGCCTCCGTCGAGGCGGCCTCGACCGCGGATTCGTCGGTGTCGCGCGGCCTCATGTGCCGTTCCTGTCATCCTGCCGCGCTCCATGCCCCAACGGGGCGGGCCGGAGGAGGAGGGTCGCGAGATTGAGACCAAAGAGTGAGCGTTCGCTTGCCTGCTCATGTAACAATCGCGGCCGGGGGCGTCAAGGCACTCCTCACCTGCTCGACGCCGTGTGAAGCGACCTCTTCGATGAGCGAGCGGTCGCCAGAAACCTTGATGGTGAGCAGAACAACCGATAGGATGCTCGCGCTTATGACAAACGTGGACGAGACGCGGGATCCCTCAATGCTTGTGCCCTCTAAAGTCACCAATGAAGAGCTGATCGCCGAACGACGCGCGAAGATCGTCGAGGCGGCGATGGAACTCTTCCTGAAACAAGGGTTCCACAAGACAAGCGTCAGAGAGATAGCCACGAACGCCCAGATCACCATGGGCGCCCTCTACCTCTATATCTCGCGCAAAGAGGACGTCCTCTACCTGATCAGTGAAGCGATCATGTCCGACCTGGCGGACAGCATTCACGCCGTCGGGCAGCGGGCATCCTGCGCAGAGACGTTGCGCGCGCACGCGGAGGCGTTCTTCGGTGCGGTGAACCGCCTCAGCCGGGAGTTCCTGCTGCTCTACCGCGAGTCCGCGTCGCTGGACGGCGCCCAACTGCAGGCGCTGAAGGAGAGCGAGATCCTGGTCCGCACGGACCTGGCGGACATCATCCGAGGGGGCATCGCCTCCGGGGAATTCCGAGACGTGGACCCGGAGTTCGTGGCGCACAACATCATCATGCTGGCGCACATGTGGGCACTGAAGGGCTGGGCGCTCCGCAGCCGCATGGACTTCGAGTCCTTCCGCGACGAGCAGATCAACCTCGTCTTCATGATGCTGGCCAAGCCCGAATAGCCCCCCGCCACCGAGGCCAGAACGAGGCCACACAAAGACGCCCGGTCCGATGGACCGGGCGTCTTGCTGTCGAGGGCCCTCGAGGGGGCGGTCGCTAGGCGACGTTCTCGAAGACGGCGGAGATGCCCTGGCCGCCACCGATGCAGAGCGAGACCAGGCCCATCTTGCCGCCGCTGCGCGCCAGTTCGTGCATCAACTTCACGGTCAGGATCGCGCCCGTGGCGCCCACCGGGTGACCCAGGGCCACCGCGCCGCCGTTCGGGTTCGTGCGGGCAGGGTCCAGTTCCAGCCCGCGCGAGCAGGCGAGGGCCACCGCGGCGAACGCCTCGTTCAGCTCGATGGAGTCCAGGTCGTCGCGGTGGATGCCGGTGCGCTCCAGGACCTTCTTGGTCGCCGGGATCGGGCCGCTGCCCATCAGGGACGGCTCCACGCCTGCCACCGCGCTGCCCACCAGGCGCAGGCGCGGCTTCAGGCCCAGTTCGGCGGCCTTGCTCTCCGTCATCATCACCACGGCGGCGGCGCCGTCGTTGATACCGGAGGCGTTGCCCGCCGTGACGGAACCTTCCGCCTGGAAGGCCGGCTTGAGGCCCGCCATCTTCTCGATGGAGGAGTCGGCGCGGGCGTGCTCGTCGGTGTCGATGACCTTGGTCTCGCGGCCGGCCTTCACCTCAACGGGGACGATTTCGTCCTTGAAGCGGCCGGACTGGATCGCGTCCACGGCGCGGCGGTGGCTCTCCACGGCGAAGACGTCCTGCTCCTCGCGGGTGAGCGAGAACTCCTTGGCCAGGTTCTCCGCGGTCACGCCCATGTGGTAGCGGTTGAACGGGTCCGACAGCAGGATCGGGATGCCGTCTTCCAGCTGCGCGTTCCCCATGCGCAGGCCCCAGCGCGCGTTGCGCTGGTAGTACGGCAGCATGCTCATGTTCTCCGCGCCGCCGGCGACCACGATCTCGGCCTCGCCGGTCTGGATCCAGCGTGCGCCCGTGGTGATGGCCTCCAGGCCGGAGCCACAGAGGCGGTTCACGGTGTAGGCCGGCACCTCGATGGGGATGCCCGCGTTCACGGCGGCGTGGCGGGAGATGTAGGCGTCCTCCGCCACCTGGCCGACGCAGCCGAAGACCACCTGGTCTACCTGGCCCGCCTCGATGCCGGCGCGCGCGATGGCTTCCTTGATCACGGTCGATCCGAGGTCGGCCGCGGGCGTGTTTACGAAACCGCCGCCGAAGCGGCCGATGGCGGTTCGTACGCCACTCACCAGGACAATGGACTCGGCCATGCTGTCTACCTTCCCCGGCGTTCATCCCCGTGATCGGGGCACCTGTCGCTACGAATAGTGTAGCGAGCCTGACCGCCCGGCCAGACGCGCGATGCGGCAACGACGCGCTCGCTGTGTTGAGGAACGATCCCGTGGATCAGGAGGGCACGCGCCGCCGCCTCGATGGTATACCGAGCGTTCACTCACCCGTCAAACCAAGCCGGGCACGCCCTTCCCGGCAGCAGAACGGAGCAGCCATGCGAGGCCTCGCGATCCGCATCCCAGACCCCGCCACCGTCATCGACCTGGCCATGGAGGCCGACCGCGCGGGGGTGGAGAGCGTGTGGCTCCAGTCCGACCGCATCTCCGCGGACCCGCTGAGCTTCATCGCCGGACTCGCGTCCCGCACAGAGCGGCTGAAGTTCGCGACGGCCGTGGTGCCCACCTGGCCACGTCACCCGGTGGTCCTCACGCAGCAGGTGATGGCGATCGAGGCGTTGGCGCCGGGCCGGTTCACGCTGGGCATCGGACCGAGCACCGCCGGGGCGATGCGCCCGTTCGGCGTGGAGTTCCGCAAGCCGGCGACGCAGCTGCGCGAGTACCTGCAGGTGCTGCGCTCGCTGCTGCACGAGGGCCAGGTGGACTTCCAGGGCGAGTTCGTCCGCGCACGCGCCCGCATCGCGGCGCCCCTCCAGACCCCCGTGCTCGCCTCCGCGTTGCAGGCCGGGACCTTCGAGGCGTGCGGCGAGTTCGCGGACGGCGCCATCACGTGGCTCTGCCCGGTCGACTACGTGCGCAGCGAGGGCGTCCCCGCCCTCGCGCGGGGGGCGGCGCGCGCCGGCCGGGAGCCGGGACGCATCGCGCTGCACGTGCCGCTCTGCCGCTCGTCCGACCCGGAGGTGGTGACGACGGCGGCAACGCAGGTCTTCGGGCCGTATACGCAGTACCAGTTCTACAAGGACATGTTCCAGGCCGCGGGCCATCCGTCCGGCGACGAACCGCGCTTCACCCCCGAACTCGCGAGCGCCCTCGTCGTGTCCGGGACGGACGAGGAGATCCTCGAACGACTCGACTCCCTCGAGGCCGGCGGGGTGACGGACCTGATGATCACGCCGATTGGCCTCGGGACGGCGGAGGAGGCGACGCGCGACGCGCTGCCGCTCCTCGCCCGGGCCAGCGGGCGCTAGGCTGCGTCGGACGAAGGAGGAGGGGCAGATGCGACTGGGACTGCTGGGCGGGCCGGGCGACAACTGGCGAGAGGGCCTGGAGAAGGCGCGGATCGCCGAAGACCTCGGCATCGAGATGATCGCCACGGGGGAGGCGTGGGGGAAGGGCGCGGTGCCCTGGCTGGCGGCGCTGGCGATGAACACCAGCCGCGTCACCATTGGCACGTCGATCCTCAACAACTTCTCCCGCACGCCGGCGGCGCTAGCGCAGGACTTCGCGACGCTAGAGGAGATGTCCGAAGGGCGCATGCTGCTCGGCCTCGGCTCGTCCGGCGAGAACGTCATCGAGCACTTCCACGGCGTGCCGTTCAAGAAGCCGCTGCGTCGCCTGCGCGAGTACGTGGAGATCTTCGACCTCCTGATCTCCGGCGAGAAGCTGAACTACGA
>CAYTRA010000205.1:0-5263 GCA_964439675.1 uncultured Dehalococcoidaceae bacterium | reverse complement strand
CCTCTGCGTTCCGTTCCCCACCCTCGTCGTGCAGCCCCCCTACGCCGTCCTCGTGCTAACACTCCCTCGTGACACGCATCCTCGTGGTCGGCGATACGCACGTGCGGGAGTGGGGGGAGGTGCATCCTGCCCTGCGGGAGCGCGTGCGCGTGGCGGACCTTGCGGTGCACTGCGGGGACTGGACCGGCATCGACGCCGTCGAGGGGTTCCGGGCGGAGGCTCGGCGGGCGGTGATGGTGCACGGGAACTCGGATCCCGTGCATGTGCGGGAGGCCCTCCCCTACCGCGAGGTGTTCGAGGTGGACGGGGTGCGCATCGGGGTGATCCATCCGGCCTGGGGGCGGGAGGAGCCGCCGCCGGAGGAGTTGCTGCCGGACTTCCCTGAATCTGACACGGGCGCGCTGGACGTGATCTGTTACGGGCATATCCACGTACCGTTGTCGCAGGTTCACGCGGGTGTGCACTTTGTGAACGGCGGGCAGGGCTACCCTTCGTTCCGCGTGCCCGGTACTGTCGCGTGGATCGAAACGCACGGCGAGGGGCGGTTCACCGTGCGCATCGAGGAGTTCGCTCCGGCGCGCTGAGCCCCCTCGAAATGAGGGGGCGCGCGCCGCGCTGCTGACGCAGGCTGCCGCGTTGGGGGGCCGCCCGTGCGACGTTCTACTACCGCCCTGCCGGGCTTCCTGGTTTCCGCGCTCGTCCTCGCCGTGTTCCTCGTCGCTGCGGCGTGCGGGAGCGAGGGCGCCGAGACGCCCTCGGACGAAGCGACCGCGACGCCGTCGCCGACCTCGGAGGTCGCGGGGGCGACGGCGACACCGGAGACGACAGCCGACAGCACCAGCGGCGCGACGCCGACCCCGGCGCCGGGCATCGACCCGCAGCAGCGGCTACACGGCATCGCCGGGATCATCCCGCCGAATTTCCCCACCCCCAGCGAGGCCGACTGGCTCACGTTCCTGGAGGCGCTGCCAGAACTGGGCGAGGTGGCCGGCAACTACACGGGCTGGAGTCCCACGGACGGCTTCGCCGACCTCACCCGCAACGGGGAACTCCTGAACGCCGTGCCGGGCGTCGCCGTCTTGCACGGCACCGGCTTCCACCGAGACGCAGAGGACGGCGTGGCCCTGAACGTGGACTTCGCCGATTCAGCGCAGGTGCAGCACTTCACGGAGGACCTCGCGACGTTCGCCGCCGAGGAGAACCCGCTGCTGCTCGGCATCGGCAACGAGGTCAACCGCATCTGGGAGCAGGATCCCGAGGCGTACGCCGCATGGGTGGCCGCACTCCCCGACATGGTGGATGCCATCCACGAGGCGGCGCCCGAGACGCAGGTCTACGTCACGTTCCAGTACGAGTTCCTCCGCGGCGGCGGTGCGATCACCGGGGTGCCTCGGGAGCCTCGGTGGGAGTTGCTAGAGCAGGTGACGCCTTACCTGGACCTGGTGGCCTTCACGACCTACCCCTACTTCGACTACGAGACGCCCGAGGACCTCCCGGCCGACTACTACTCCGAGGGCGCCGCGCACGCCGGCATCCCGGTCGCCTTCACCGAAGTCGGCTGGCCCTCGGGGCCCATCGCACCGCTCGAGGGATCGGCGCTCGCCGGGCTCGGCGGGACGCCGGATGAGCAAGCCGCGTTCATCGAGCGCCTGCCCGGGCTCTTCGAGGACGTCGATCCCGCCTTCGTGATGTGGGTGTGGGCGTACGACTCCAGCATCGTGGGGCCCACGTTCGACTCGCTCGGGCTGGCCTCGACGGACGGGACGCACAAGCCGGCGTGGGCCACGTGGGTGGACCTCGCCCAACACTAGGGGTCACGAGGGGCCGCCAAACGGGGGCGGGCATGCTCGGCGGTTCCCTATTACGATCCGTGAGTGACGAGCCAGACCGACCGCCCCCTCACCTTTGGCCTCCTCCCCGGCGGCGGCACCGCCCAGGAGTTCTTCGCGGCCGCGCAGACCGCCGAGGCGCTCGGCTACGACTCCGTCTGGATGGGCGACCACGTGTTGTGGCCCTCGTTCTGGCCGGACTCGCTGCCGATGCTCGCGGGCGCGGGGGCGGTGACGTCCTCGATCGCCCTCGGCACGGGGGTGCTGCTGGCGGCGCTGCGGCGGCCCGCGGCGCTGGCGAAGCAGACCGCCACGCTCCAGTGGATGACCGAGGGCCGGTTCCGCCTCGGCGTGGGCGCCGGCGGCGAGTACCCCACGGAGTTCGAGGCCTCCGGCGTGCCACTGGCGGAGCGCGGGAAGTACCTGGACGACACCCTGGAGGCGCTGCGCGCGCTCTGGTCCGGGGACGAGGTCACGCTGCACAACCGCCAGATCTCCGTCGAGGGCGCACGCCTCGATGTGCCGGTCGATCCGCCGATCCCCATCTGGGTCGGCGGGCGATCGCGCGCCGGGCAACGCCGGGCGGCGCAGCACGGCGACGCCTGGATCCCGTTCGTCATCACCCCGGAGCGATTCGCCGAGGGCTGGGCGAACGTCCGAGGCCGCGCCGAGGGCTTCGACCGCGACCCGAACGCGATCGTCCCGGCGGTCCAGATGTGGGCCCAGTTCGACGACGACATCGCCGTGGCCCTCCCGGTGATCGCGGAGCGCATCACCGCCACCTACCGCGTGGAGTTCGAACGCTTCGAGCGCTACACCGTCTATGGGGACGCGGACATGTGGGCCTCGCGGCTGCGAGAGTTCATCGATGCCGGGGTGCGGCACTTCAACTTCGTGCTCGCGGGAGGTGACCGCCTGGAGCAGGTGACGCGCATCGCCACGGACGTCATCCCGCGCCTGACCGAATCGGCGACATCGTGACGATGCCCCGCACGGACGAAGGCGCCGCCGTGTCTACCGCTGGGACGCGGCGCCCTCACGTCCCCCTCGCCGCTCGGTTCCTGCCCTCGAAGATCTTCTACGGCTGGTACATCGCCCTCGGCTGCGCGGCGATGATGCTTGTGGCCGGAGGCGTGGGGTACTACGGGCTTGCCGTGTTCCTCGAACCGCTGCAGGAGGAGCACGGCTGGTCGAACTCCAGCGTGTCCGGTGCGACGAGCATGTTCTTCCTCATCGGCGGTGTGGTCGGCGCGGTGACCGGCCCGTACATCGACCGCTACGGGTCGCGGCCGTTCCAGATCGTCGGCGTGATCATCATGGGTGTCCTCGTGATGTTCGTCGGCGGCATCACGCACCTCTGGCAGTTGTACGCCCTCTACGCCGCCATCGCGCTCGGCAACGGCCTGGCCTCGGCGGTGTCGATCAACGCGATGATGTCGCGCTGGTGGATCCGCCGCCGTGCGAGGGCCATGAGCATCTCGGCGACCGGTGTGTCGCTGGGCGGGGTGATCCTGACGCCGCTCGGTGCGTGGATGGTGGAGCGTGGAGGGCTCTCGATGGCCGCGCCAGCCCTCGGCGCTGCGGTGCTGGTGATCGCGCTGCCGGTGGTGCTGTTCGTGCTGGCGTTCGAGCCCCGTGACATGGGCCTGCTGCCGGACGGCGACCGCAGCGAGGAGGAGGCGCTCGCCGCGGTGCAGCGGTCAGGACGCCAGCACCTGTCCCTCGAGGCACAGAGTCGCGTCTGGACGCGCGCCGAGGCGGTCCGCACCGTCTCGTTCTGGGCGATCATCATTGGCTTCGTGCTGGTGCTGATGGCGCAGACGGGATTCGTCATCCACCAGATCGCGTTCCTGGAGGAACGCCTGGGCTCACGCAGCGCGGCGGCGTTCGCCCTCTCCACGACCGCTTTCGGCAGCATCATCGCGCGCCTCGCGGTGGGGACGTTCGCGGACAACGTGGACAAGCGCTGGCTGACGGTCGGGATCTTCGTGGTGCAGGCCACGTCCGTGCTGCTGGTGCTGTGGATCGAGAACTCAGTCGCGACCTACGTGCTCATCCTGATCTTCGGGTTCACGATCGGCAACGTGTACATGATGCAGTCGCTGATCGCGGCCGAGATCTTCGGGATGGTCTCGCTGGGCGCGATCTTTGGCCTCGTGACGCTCGCGGGACAGGCAGGGTCGGGCCTCGGTCCGTTCGCCGTCGGGCTGCTGGAGGACGCCACGGGCTCCTACGACGCTTCGTTCGTGGTCACGGCGCTGGTCACCTACCTGGCCGCCGTCGTCATCCTCTTCGCGCGTCCCGTACCGTCGAAGGCCCTCGCCGACGCCGCGCGCGACACCGAGGTGCGCGAGGATGCCGCCGGCTGAGGCGTCGGCCGGCCTTCTAGCGGACCACGAACAGCAGGAAGCCCAGCAGGATCGCCAGGACGATGGCGGCCAGCATGACCATGATGAAGGCCTGGTTCGGGCCGGTGCGCGCGGGGAGGTCGCCGAGTTCCTCGCGACGCGCCTCCGGGTCGCGTCCCGGCGTGCGGCTAAAGTTGTCGGGGTGCTCGGGCGGGTTCCCGTCGTCGGTCCGCTTGTCGGTTGATTCGGTCATGGGGCTCCGGTCTCTCGAGGGAGCCGACCCGGATCTATCGGAGCACACTCGTCGCCCGACGCCTACCCCGCCTCCCGACCAACCCTCGCGGCCTGCGCCTGCTCGCCCGCGTGGTAGGACGAGCGCACGAACGGGCCCGCCTCGATGTGCGCGAAGCCGAGGGACTCGCCCTCCTGGCGGATGCGCGCGAATTCCTCCGGCGGCACGAAGCGCTCCACCGGGAGGTGCTTCGTGGAGGGCCGCAGGTACTGGCCCACGGTCACCAGGTCCACCCCGTTCGCCCGCAGGTCGTGCAGGACCTGCACCACCTCGTCGAACGTCTCGCCGAGTCCAACCATGAGGCCGCTCTTCACCGGAACCTCGGGCGCGATCTCCTTCGAGCGGCGGAACAATTCCAGCGAGCGGTCGTAGCGCGCCTTCGGCCGGGCGCGCGGGTAGAGGCGCGGCGCCGTCTCGATGTTGTGGTTGAGCACCGTCGGCCGCGCCTCCAGCACCGAGGCGAGCGCGTCCCGGTTGCCCTCGAAGTCCGGGATGAGCACCTCGACCTCGCAGTCCGGGCGCTGGCGCCGAATGGCGCGGATGCAGGCCGCGAAGATCGAGGCGCCGCCGTCCGGCTGGTCGTCGCGGTTGACCGACGTGATGACCACGTAGTCCAACCCCAGCGTCTGCACGGTCTTCGCGAGGCGGTACGGCTCCAGGAGGTCGAGGCCCTCGGGCTTGCCGGAGTTCACAGCACAGAAGCCGCAGGCGCGGGTGCAGGTGTCACCGAGGATCATGAACGTGGCAGTGCCGGAGTTGAAGCACTCCCCGATGTTCGGGCAGTGCGCCTCCTC
>CAYTRA010000204.1:0-5276 GCA_964439675.1 uncultured Dehalococcoidaceae bacterium | reverse complement strand
GAGCAGGCCACCACCTGGCTGTCCGACTACATCAGGGTCGACACGGTGAACCCGCCTGGCAACGAGACGCGCGCCGTGGAGTGGCTGGGCCGCATCCTGGACGCCGAGGGCATCCCGTACGAGACGTACACACCCATGGGCGACGACTCGCGCCAGACCCTCGTGGCCCGACTCTCCGGCGACGGCTCGCGGGGCAAGGCACTCATCCTGCTCAACCATACGGACGTGGTCCCCTTCGAGCGCGAGTACTGGACCGTGGAGCCCCTCGGCGGGGACGTGCGGGACGGGTATGTGTGGGGGCGCGGCGCGCAGGACATGAAGGGGATGGGGATCATGGAACTGGTCACCTTCCTCCTCCACAAGCGCCACGGCCTGCCGCTGAAGCGCGACCTGGTCTTCATGGCCGTGGCGGACGAGGAAGCCGGCTCCGAGTACGGCGTGGAGTTCCTCGACCGGGAGCACCCCGACCTGCTGGACTGCGAGTACGTCATCAACGAGGGCGGCGGCGGATCCACGGAGGTGCTGGGCAAGCAGCGCAACACCTTCAACATCGGTGTGTCGGAGAAGGGCCCGCTGTGGCTCACGCTCCGTGCGCACGGCCGCCCCGGCCACGGCTCCGTCCCACACGAGGACAACGCCGCGGACCGCCTCGTGCGGGCGCTCCACCGCATCCAGGAGTGGCAGCGCCCGCTCCAGCCCGCACCCGAGGTGCGCGAGTACTTTCAGCAGCTCTACGAGGCCGGCATCATCGACCGCGCGCCCACGGACGAGGTGCTGGCGGAGTTCGCGAGGACCAACCCGCGCATGCGGTCGGTCCAGATGAACTCGATCTCGCTCACCACCCTCAACGCCGGTGTGAAGCACAACGTGATCCCCGCGACCGCGGAGGCCACGCTCGATATCCGCCTCATCCCCGGCTACGACGCGGACCAGTTCATCCGCGAACTGACGGAGGTCATCGGCGACGAGAAGGTGGACATCGAGCAGACCTTCGCCTCCTCCACCCCGCCCTCGCGACTGGACACGGAGCTGTACGAGGTCATCACGCGCGAGGCGAAGCGCGCGGTTGAGGACGCGGTGGTGGTCCCTGGTGTCTCCACCGGCTTCACCGACTCGCGCGTGTTCCGGCGTCGAGGCGTCACGGCCTACGGCTTCGTACCCACGCTCACCGGCCCGGCCGACCAGGGACGCGTCCACGGGAACGACGAGCGGCTATCCATCGAGAACCTGCGACTGGGCATGCAGATCCTGCACCACACGGTCAGGGGCATCTGCGGGTAGACTGCCGCCGCAGCAAACGACGACGGCGGCCCTCGGCTGGGCGAGGGCTGCTCAGGACCGGTCGGGCAACTGGTTGGCGAGGGGGGATCACATGAAGTTCGAGGACGTGAAGAAGATCGGCGTGCTCGGCGGGGGCGTCATGGGCGGCGGCATCGCCCAGGTCCTCGCGATTGCCGGGTACGACGTGGTCGTGCGTGACCTGACGGACGAGATCAACGAGCAGACGCGCGACGCCATCTTCGAGAGCAAGTGGGGCATGAAGCGCGCGGTCGAGGTCGGCAAGCTCGAGTTCGACAAGTGCTACGAGGCGATGCAGCGGGTCTCCTTCACCACCGACCTCAAGGACCTCGCGGACGTGGACATGGTCATCGAGGCGGTGCCGGAGAAGTTGGACCTGAAGCAGAAGGTCTTCGCCGAACTGGACGAAGTGGTGAAGCCCGAGGCCATCTTCACCAGCAACACGTCCGGCTTCGTGGTCGAGGAGATCGCGCAGGACGTGCTGGAGTCGCGCAAGCAACTCTTCGCCGGCATGCACTTCTTCAACCCCGTCCCGGTCATGAAGGCCGTGGAGGTCATCGCCACGCCGCACACCAGCCAGGACACCGTGGACGCCGTCCGAGGCGTGGCCGAGAAGGCCGGCAAGGTGGTCTCACTGGTGAAGGACATGCCGGGCACGTACGGCTTCATCGTGAACCGCATCTACGCCGCCGCCCGCCGCGAGGCGGACCGGCTCGTCGAGGACGGCATCGCGACGAAGGAAGACATCGACAAGGCCATGGTGGCCGGTCGCAACTGGCCCGTCGGCTTCTACGGCGGGCGGGGTGGCATCGGCAAGCAGTGGTAGGCGAGTAGGTTGGTAGCGTCGGTCGCCCCGAGACTGTCGAAGGGGGCGGCCAAAGGCCGGACGAATCCCGTCGGTCGCACCTCGAGCGCTCGATCATCAAGAACCCCGGCTCTGCCGGGGTTCTTCGCGTCCGCCGCGCCTAACGGGCCGGGAGGTCTAGATGCGGCACTCAGCGAGGCCGAGGAAGCGCGAGATCCGGTGCCGGTTCCGCGCCACCAGGTAGTACCCCGCGTCGCGGAGGCGGCTCACGCCGGGCACATCGAGGACCGCGAACAGCCAGCCGCCAGGGACCAGGCGGAGCACACGGGTCACGCTCGCCCCATCATGGAACTCGCGGCCGGCGGCGGTCACGAAGTGGGCGCTGACCCAGTAGCGTTCGTCAGACACGCCGACGGTCGCGGGGACAGCCGTGTGCATGGGGACGAGTTCCAGTGGCTGGCGGGCGTAGCGCTGCACCACCAGGGCCAACTTAGTGCAGATCCCGCAGTCGGCATCGAAGTAGAAGCGATGTGTGTCCACGGCCGCCTCGGTCATGCCGGGGAGCCCTCCCTGGCCGCGCGCTCGCTGCTGGGGCGGCGGATCCGGAGCCTGCTCGCCGAGACCAGCAGGTACGGCACCGCGATCAGCGTGGCCACGACCAGCATCGCATACCCGATGGACAGCCGGTCTTGCAGCGCCCACTCGGCGAGGGCCATCAACGGGCTGCCCAGCGCGTAGATCGCCACGCCGGCGACGACGAGCGCCGGCCCGGCGACGTACCACTCACCGAGGGCCCTCGGCAAGCGCGGGAGCGTGGCACGGATCGCGGCCACGGGACGCGAGGCGAGGATGGCGTCCCAGTCCATGAAGAGCGCGTAGAAGAGCAGCACGGGGTAGTAGACGATCCCCAGGATCAGTGCGTTGCCCATGTGGAAGATCACCGCCGTTGCCAGGATCCACCTGAAACTGCGCAGCGAGAAGATCGCGAGGATGAAGCCGACCTCCCAGAAGGTCGCCGCGACATCGAACGCCTCCCACAGCAGGTCGCTATCGATGGCGGTCAGCGGCTCGACCAGGAAGCCCGGGTTGTTGTTCCGGAAGGAGTAGAGGTCCACCAGGTTCCGCACCGCCTGCGACGAGGGGTCGAGCCAGCCCCCGAGGAGCTTCGGCAGGCCTGCCGCCAGGTACGCGAGCCCCAGCACGAACGCCAGGAACGCCCCCACCCACTGGTACGGCGCGGGCTGTCCGGACTCGAGTTCGCTCGCCGCAGGCTCCGAGGACGCCTCGGTCGGTCGGCGTCGCAGGGCATCCAGGGACAGCGTGCGGCCCCACGGGGTGAAGGTCATCATCACCAGCAGGATGATCAGCACCACGGAGCCGTGGTCGATCTTGCCCGCGCTGTAGCGGACGCCCCACAGGTACACCAGCGCTCCTGCCACCAGCAGCGCGCTCAGCGTGGTCCGGAACCCCACCATCAGGGCCACCAGCCCGATGATCAGGACGACCTCGAGCGCCCTCAGGAGGGTCTCGCTGGGGAACCCGGAGAACAGCATGAACGGCCCAAAGGGCGGGGCGAACTGCGACTCGGGCAGTTCCGCCATGAACGAGATAGACATGAAGGAGTGGTGCGCCGGGGTCAGGAGGAGCAACAACGCCCCGGCGAAGAAGATGCGGAACAGGCCGAGGCCAGGCCCGGACAGGTAGGTGCTTTCGAACACCCAGCGCTCGAAGAAGCGTTGGCCTCGCCCCAATGGACGGTGGATCGCGCGGTCAATCAAGTTCGACAACGTACCTGTCCTCCACCATGTCCGCCTCGTCGATGTCGTTGCCGAGGGTCTGGCCGCGGTAGGTGTGCCAGATGAACTCGACGCGCTCGGTGGAGTGCCCCGGACGCCACTGGTCCAGCAGCCCGACGAGCCACGCGCGCGACGACTCGGAGTTGCCCTGCGGAGGGCGATCCCGTGCGTCGTAGTAGTTGGTGAATGGGGGCACGTCGCCCAGCAGGTCCTCCAGGCGGTCGCCGGGCCAGGCATGGATGCGCTTCAGGAGGCCGGCACCCGCCGGGGCCGCCTGGCCGCCCTCGTCCGTCCCGCCGCCTCGGCTGGGGTCGTACTGGGTGCCGTAGATCGGGCCCTTGTCATAGCCCACGCGACCGAACAACTCATCCGGCGTGATGGTCGTCACGCTGCCGTCCCGGTCATGGATCACGACCTGCTGCAACGAGTGGTGGCGGGGATCGTCCTCGTAACTGCCGCCGACGCGACCGAAGCGCGGGAAGGTGAGGCTGGGCCAGGGCTCGCTGACCAGTTCGTGGAACACGAACTGCGTCGACCAGATGGTCGCCAGGGCTACGAAGAGCAGGGTGATGCGTCGCCGTCGGGCGGGGCTCTGTGTAGGCATGGGCTCCACCGCCTCGCTTGGCATGCGTTCGAGCGCGGACGGTACGGGCGGCTTGTTGAGGGCCGATTGAGAACTTGCCGAGCGGGCGCTCGCCAATTCGTCAGATAAGGGACGACGAGGGCCCTCGGCTCGGCCCGTCTCGGGGGTGACGTTCGTGGTGCGTGGGTATACAACAAGCACCCGGGCACAGCCCGGTCGAGGCGGGGACGATGATCATCTTCCGGCGGGCCGTCGCGCTCTTGCTGCTACCGCTCCTCGCGGTTGTGTTCTTCGTCGCGCTCTTCGCGGGACGCGTGGACGCCACCCTGCTGAACCCGGACTTCCTGCTGGGCCACGCGCGAGACGCTGACCTGTACCGCGTCGTCCATGACGAGGGCTTCCCGCAATACGTCGATGATTATGTCGAGGCGCAGGAGGAGCGCCTCCCGGACAACCTCCGAGGCGCCAACCTCCCGACGGACGCGGAGGCGCGCGAGCGCATGACGCAGGTTCTCCAGACCCTCTTGCCACCGGAGTTCATGGCGTCCGTGGTCGAAGGCGTGCTCGGTGAGGTCGTCCCCTACATGGCGGGACGCGAGGACGGCTTCGAGTTCTCGGTGAGCCTCTACGAGCCGCTGAAGGCGACCTTCGGCCACGAGCCCGGCGAACGCTCGGCGTTCCAGGACGCGTGGCTGGACCTCGACTTCAGCGAGCGCCTCATCCGTGGGTTCGCTGAGTCCGCGCTCGAGGAGGAAGGCCCCTCCGGCATCGCGACTGCGGGCGATGACGTCTC
>CAYTRA010000203.1:0-5329 GCA_964439675.1 uncultured Dehalococcoidaceae bacterium | reverse complement strand
AGGCCGGTCTGACCCTGCTCCAGCAGGAACTTGTAGCGGCGGTTGGACTCCTCCGCGTCGGAGAAGCCGGCGTACTGGCGCATGGTCCAGAGGCGGCCGCGGTACATGGTGGGCTGGACGCCGCGGGTGAAGGGGTACTCACCCGGGTAGCCCAACTTCTCGTGGTAATTCCAGTCCGCCAGGTCCTCCGGACCGTACAGCGGCTGGACTTCAGTGCCGGATTGGGTCTCGAAGCGAGGCTTGCGCTCCTTGAAGCGCTCCGTCGCCTTCGCGTGCGTCGTCTCGCGCCACTCCTGCTTGCTCTTGCTCACAGCACCCCACTCCGGTTGTGCGTGCGTCCGCTCGGTTGGTAGGCCTCGTTATGTACGGAATGGCCCCACGAGGGCCGGTCGGGCTCGTGTGACGCCGCGTGCGCGAGTGTAGGCAGCGCCTCTGGCGAGCGGCAACACGAGGCCTCCCGCGCCACGCTCACGCACGTGTTGACCGGCAGCATCGAGGGCCCTCGAGACGCGGAGTCCTGGTGGGCGATAGAGGGTTCGAACCTCTGACCTTCCGGGTGTAAACCGGGCGCTCTACCCCTGAGCTAATCGCCCCGCCGCGCTCGCGCATGCCGATGTTCGCACGCCCTCGCGATTGGCCGCCACCCGCCCTGCCGATGCGTCCGCCGTCTCAGTCGACGTGCCAGTCCTCGCCGTACACCGTCAGGCCGAGGCGTCTCGCAACGGCTCGCGATGCGCCGTTGTCCCAGGACGTGCTGTAGAGCGGCACCCGGCCGGTCGCTCGAAGCGCCTGCGCCCACTCCACCGTGACCGCCAGGGCGAGCCCACGCCGGCGCGCGCTCGCGTCCGTCTCCAGTCCCGCCTCCGCGCTTCGGGGCCCAAGCGCCGCCGAGTGGCACACGGACACCACGCGCCCCGTCTCGTCACGCGCCCCCACGAGCGGCTGGTCATCCACGACGGCCGTGCGGATCCACTCCACCCGAGGCGCGGTCGGCTGTGTCGAAGGGTCGCGGATCACCTCGACGGCTCGCTCGGGAGCGGGAAGCACCTCCGGGAAGGCGAACGCGGGCCCTCGATACTCGCGCGACGGCGGCCGCTGCTCCGCGAGCAGGCGGCGCACCTCCGCGAGGCAGCCCGGCTCCGAGTGCTCCCATCGCTCCGGGTCGCCCTCGACGGGTTCGGAGGCGAACAGCGCCTCGATCTCCCGCGCGAGTCGCTCCGGGAGTTCGGACGCGACGAGCCCGTAGTTCCGGTACGCCGTGCGGAAGAAGTGCACGCGAGGCGTGGGCGCGCCCGTCCGGCGGTTCAGCAGCCGCCCGCGCTCGTCGCGCGCGTAGAGCGCATCGAGGTGGAGCGCGGTGAGGTCGGCGACCGCGTCTGGCGCCATCGGCTCCGGCGTCACCGACGCTCCTGCTCGCGCTCATCCTTCGAGGCGTCCTCGGAGCGCGGACGGCGCCACGGAAGCGGCGCGCGCATGCCCACGATGAGCGTGAGCCAGCCGAGGATCAGCAGCAGTTCGAACGCGGAGCGCGCGCCGTGGCCGAACCACGACTCGATGTAGTCGCCGCCCACCCAGAGGTTGATGACCATCGCCACCAGGATCACGGCGTGCTTGCCCCAACCGATCTCGCCCATCTGCGTAGGATATGCGCCATGAACGGGCACGCGGATAGCACTACCGACACCGGCGAGGCGGCACGAGCGTTCGACGACCTGCCGCTAGAGACGCTGGAGGAGGCCTGCGGCGAACTGCACCGCCGCATTGCTGTCGCCCTTCGCCACATCGGCGAGGAGCGCGCGGACGAGCAGGACGAGGCGCGACGCTCACCTCGGCAACGCGTCGCGTCGCTGGCGGTGCTGCTGGAACTGGCGGCCCAGACCTTCGCCGCCGCGGCCGCCGCCACAGATCCGCCCTCCGGTCGCGTGGACCGGCACCCGGCCGCGGTAGCCGCCGTGATGTACGGCGCCCCCACGCTCAACGCCCTGCTCCAGCGCCTGGAGCAGGACCGCCGCATGCTCGCCTCCCACGCGCGAGGCCTCGAGTCACGCCTCGCCTCCCCCGCCGGCGGTGCGTGGGCCGGCCTCACCCTGCGCGAGGCGCTCTCGGAGGTGGCCATCGCCGCTCCGGCGGAGTGCGCGCACGCGCTGGAGGCGATCCTCCACCGCTGGGACGAAGAGGAGCGCCGCGCCCTGGAGGCCGCCCGCGAGTCCGGCGAGGCTGACGTGTGATCGGCGCATGAGTCTCGACTGGATAGGCGCGGGCCTCGGCATCGCGATCGCGCTTGCCGGCAGTCGATGGTTCATCCCATGGTTGGCGCTGCACTACGGCTTCCGCCCGGACGCGGTGCGTGAGCCGATGCCCGTCCGGCCCTCCGGCCATGTCCTGAAGGACCTCGCACGGGTGCAGCGCTCGATGGAGTCAGAGCGGAAGGGCCTCGCCGGCTTCGACGACAGCCGTTACGAGGGGGTAGCCCTCGCGATCGGCTTCGGGATCGGCTTCGTCATCTCGGTGGGCTCGCGCATCATCACGGCGGACGGCGACGTGGTCTCCGCGTTCAGCACCGCGCCCGGCGCCGTCCTCCTCGCGTTCGCCATTCCGGACGCGGCCCTCGCGTTCATCCGCCCGCACCGTCGCGCCGACACGCGCATGGGGCGCTCGTTGTTTCGGCTCGGCCTCGGTGCGGGGTTCATGGTGATGGGCGTGTTCGCCGGCGGCATCGCCCCTCCGGGAGGGCGCTTCACCTGACGATATTGCGAGGGCACCCGCGCCTGGGACTCCTAGCCAACGTCCGGGTTGTCCACCACCTGGTCGCTGAGCAACTCGAACTCGTCGCCGTCCCAGCGGTAAGTGCGCTCCCGCAACTGCGAGGGGCAACACTCCGCGTCACCGGGCTGCGCGACGCCCTCCTGCACCACGATCACGCCGCCTCCGGCCTCCGGGAACCGCAGTTCCACGTGCCCTCCGGCGTCCACGTAGCCGAGCACCGCCGGCGTCGACCCGTCGATGGTCATCACGCAAGCGCCGAGGTCGCCCGCGGTCCCTCCGGACTCCACGACGACCACCGCCTCGTCCTGCCCGTCGCCAGTCATGTCCGTGTAGGCGATGCGTCGAGGCTCGATCTCGCCGCCTCCGAAGTGATCGATGATCGTGCCGATGACGGCGGGGTCGGTGAAGTCCACGTCACGGATGTCCGCCGCCGTCACAGTGCTGGTCGCGGTGGCCGTCGGCGTCGGGGACGTCTCGGTGGGAGTCGGCGTCGGCGAGGGTTCGTCGCTCCCCCCGCACGCGGCGAGGGCGAGCGCACCGAGGGCGCACGGGAGCAGGAGAAGCCGGCGCATGGCACGCCCTTCTACCCCCACCCGCGCCTCGATGTTCCCCGCGCCCGCTTGCCGCGTCAAACGCTCTCAGCCGGTGCGGCGTCCAGCAGAGTGGCCAGTTCGCTCAGCGACTCGATCCTGTAGGTGGCGGCAGAGAAGTCGTGCGTTTCGGTGAACTTGTTGTGCACGATGGCGCACTCGATCCCCGCTGCGACCGCGGAGGTCAGGCCGCGCTCGGAGTCTTCCACCACCAGCGCCTCTTCCGGACGCGCACCGAATCTCGCCAGGCCCGCCAGGTACGGCGCCGGATCGGGCTTGGGCCGGGCATAGTCTCCGCGTGCCAGGACGAAGTCCATGTACTGGACGATGTTGCGATCGCGGTGGATGAGATCGAAGTCCGGTCGCTTCGATGTCGTTACGATGGCCATGCGGTATCGCTCGGACAGCCCGCGCAAGACCTCTTCTACCCCCGGAATCTCGATGTCCTCGTGTAGCAGGTACTCCTGGTAGTAGCGGTTGCGCTGGGCCCGCTGGCGCTCGATCGCTGCCTCGTCCACCCCTCGCGCTCTCGCCACGTCCCAGGCGGAGATCCCCCGGGCCATGTTCCGCAGGTAAGGCGTCAGGTCGAGGTCGATACCCAACTCCGCGAGGGCTCGCTGGTTGGCGAGGAAGTACCAGTATTCGGTGTCCACCAGGACCCCGTCGTGGTCGAAGAGCAGGTACTGCTTCATGGCCAATGATTCCTCAACCTGGAATGCGGGGCGCGCCCCCTCTGGAGAGAGCCCAGCGGTCCTTCCACGACTGCGGGAATGAGAGCCCCAGGCCGTACACGTAGCGGATCAACTGCCCCTGGTGCTGCGCCTCGTGCTCCAGCAGGTCGAGCAGCAGCCCCTCGCGGCCGGTTGTCCATCCGACACCATCGAGAGCGTCACGCACCGCCTCGGCGGAGGAGACGAGGGCGTCCCGCACGCCCTCGATGCGCGTCGCGGCTTCCGACGTGAGCGAGCACGAGAAGCCGGCCCACTCGCCAGCCACGATCGCTCGTGCGTAGCTCTCGCGAGCGCCCACCACGCACCAGAACTGGCCGCCAAAGGCGTTGGACGGCACCGGCAAGGAGGCTGCGAGCGCGGGCTCCGGCAGAGCCGCCACGAGGTCCTCGTACGTCCTCATGCGCTCCAGGAGTCGCTCGATGACTCGCTCGTGCATGTGTGGCCTCCGTGAGCGCGCATCGTATTCGTCATGGCGGGTGCGCGTGGGTGTCGCGCTGGCGGCTGAACTCACGCCCCCACGCGGTACGATGGCCTTCCCCCAGCCACGGCAACCCGGCGACCACCGAGCGGAGCACCGCGCGTGGCGGAGCAGTGCGCCTCCTGTAGCGAGCCCCTGGCGCCCGGCGCCCCCTGGTGCGACGCCTGCGGCGCCCTCGCCGGCGACCTCCCGCCCGCCGCGGATGAGGACGCCCGTCCGGCGGTTGCCTGGGGCACGTCTCATCGAGACGGCCAACGCCCATCGAGCACGCAGACCGCCGCGACCCCGCCCGTGGCGTCCACGCCCACCAGGGGTGAGGCCGCCGTTGCAGATCGGGGTCCCACCGCCGCGACGCTACCCGCTGACCTCACCCCCTATCGCCGCCGCCTACAGGAGACCTTCGGCTACCCCGACTTCCGAGGCGGCCAGGCGCGCGTCCTCGAAGCCCTCGCGCAGCAGGACGTCGTCGCGGTGATGCCCACCGGCGCGGGCAAGAGCCTCTGCTACGTCCTCCCTGCGCTGGAGGTTGGCCGCACCGTGGTGGTCTCGCCGCTGATCGCGCTCATGCAGGATCAGGTGGAAGGGCTGGACGCCGCCGGCGTGCCGGCCACGTTCATCAACTCCAACCTCAACCGCTCGGAACAGAACCGCCGCTACCTGGACTTCGTGCAGGGCCGCGTCGCCCTGCTCTACGTCGCGCCTGAGCGCTTCCAGAACCCGAGGTTCACCGCCGGCCTGCGCGCCGCCGGCGTCAACCTGCTCGC
>CAYTRA010000202.1:4660-5331 GCA_964439675.1 uncultured Dehalococcoidaceae bacterium | reverse complement strand
GCGCTGCTGGCGAGCCTGTTCGTGATGTTCGCGTTCCCCGGCCCCACCTGGGCGACCATCGAGTGGGCGGACGGCATCTTTGCCGCGTTCCGCATCGACAACGGCGGCCAGGTTGGCGCGACCGTCCTGCTGCTGGCGCCGCTGGTGCCGGTGCTCCTCGTGATCCTCATTGCCACGCAGGCCCAGGCGTTCAGCCGCTTCGCGGCCTCGCACGACCGGCGGCGGATGGCGTGGCGCATGCCCTCCACGGAGTGGCGCCGGAACGAGGAGTCTCGTCGCTACAACCTCACGGAGGTGGTGGAGCAGATCGCCCACGACCGGTTCAACTTCCCGGATGCCGTGAACCCGGACCTCCAGACCTACGTGAACCTCCCGGAGCCCACCATGGGCGTGGAGGTGCGTGGCTCCGGCGACAAGATGTTCCCGGACATCGTTACCCTGGCGCAGCCCGGCCACTACCCGGTCGCCATCGCCCAGGTGGAGTCCCGCGAGACGGTGACGCGCGAGCAGGCCATGCACGTCTGGGCCGCCCTGGAGAACAAGGACTGCCCTCTCTACATCTACATCCCGGCCGGCATGCTCGCCCGGGCGAAGGACCTGGCCACCTCGGTGGGGATGAAGAACGTGAAGTTCCGCACCTGGCGCTGGAGCCCCAACGGGATGGTCGTCCA
>CAYTRA010000202.1:0-4650 GCA_964439675.1 uncultured Dehalococcoidaceae bacterium | reverse complement strand
CGCGGTTACACGGGACACGAGGACGGCCCCGGCAATCGCCGGGGCCGTTCGTCTCCTCACCGCTGGAATACCGGCTCCCTCGCATCACAGGCGCAACTGTCGGTATGTGATGTGGTCGCCGCGCCCGTGTCATCGAGGGCCGAAGAGCCTAGGGGATAGCCTCGACTCGGCCCGACTTCAGCACGTTCTTGAGCGCCTCGCGCTTGCTGAGGGGGCTCAGGCGCTCGCGGTGCGCTTCGACGTAGCGGATCACCTCGTCCGGGTTGTGCCATGCGACCTGTCGCAGCGCCCAGCCGATGGCTTTGCGGATGAAGAACTCCCGGTCCGCGAGGTTGGGCTCGATACAGTCGTAGAGGAGGGCCAGGTCGGTCTGTTCCTTGCGCCCCAACTGGCTGAGGATCGCCGCGCGACGCTTCCACATCACCTCGTCCGTGGCCCACGCCCGCATCTGCCGTGCCATCCGCTCCGGGTGCGCCTCGTGCAGCCCGCCGAGGTGGTGTGACGCCACCGCGTCGACCACGTCCCACCACGCGCCGAGGACAATGAGCGTCTCGTACAGCGCCAGCGAGTCACGCTCCCGGGCGTACGCGCGATACGCGCGGTGCTCCGCAAGGGCGACCGCGCAGTACCACTCCTCGCGGTGCGTGGCGCCGAGGAACATCGCGAGCACGGTGTCATGCCAGGCGTCGCGGTCCGGCAGTGGGTGCGCGGCGAAGACCTCGCGGTAGGCGCGCTTCACCTCCGGCGACGGTACGCCGAGAAACGGCATCTCCGACTTCATGTAGCGCTGCATTTGGGGCGCCCGCTCCGCGTCCGCGCGGGCATGCAGGGCGGCGCGCATCGCCTCGATCAGCGCGCCGTCGGCGCGCGGCGTGGACCGAGGCGACGAGGTGTGCACGTCAGCCCTCGGCCGGCAGCGAGCCCGCGAGGTGCTCGCGGATCAGGTCGGCCAGGATGGAGCGATGGCACTCCTCGTCGGGGTGCCCGCCGCAGAGCAGCGTCACGCCCGTGGTCTCGGCCATCCTCGCGGCCCATGCGAGGAGGTTCCGCCGCTCGAGGATCTCCGAGCGGTATTCGTCCGCGAACTCCGCGAACGACATCTCGCCGGCGCGATAGCCGTCCATCAGCCCACGCGACGGCCCGAGGTCGGGCTCCCACTGATCGACGGCCCCCTTCGCCACGCCTCGGGGCCACTTCCTCATCACCAGCAGGCGCGGATACGCCTCCTCCGGCGGGTGGTACACCGAACCGATGGCGATGCGCGGCTCGCTCATACGTCCAACCCCGATGCGCCTAAGCCTGCACCGGCGCGGCAGCCCCCACGTGCGCGAGTTGTCCCGGCATCCCGAGGTCCGGCACCCCATACAGCGAGGCGTGCGCCATCATCTCGCCGGCGTGCGCGAAGAGGTGCCCCACGCTGCGGGCCAGTTGCGCGCCGAGGCTGCTGGGCGAGCCGAACCAGTCCAGCGGTTCCGCTGCCTGCGTCGCGGTAAACGCCTCCAGGCCCGTGTGCGCCGACGCGATCACGTCGGCGTATGCATCGCGGGCAGGCTCCCACGCAGGGACGGCCGGATCGATCGACTGGAGGATGCTGCTGGGGCCGATGCCCTGCACGGTGATGTTCCAGAGGCGCTGCTCGCGCTGGGCAACGTGGCGCAACGTCTCCGCGACGGCGTTGAGGCGGTCCATTGCGCCCTCGGCCGCCGGCGTCGGCGTGACCTCTGCCGCACGCTCCACCTCGACGTAGCCGTCACGCAGGAGGGCGGCGACCACGGGGACCGAGGCATCCTGCCCGTCGACCTGCACCGCGGAACGTGGCATCGCCCCCGGCAGTCCGAGGTCACCCGCGGCCATGAGCGACGCCATGACGCTGAGTTCGCCCGCGTGGACGTAGAGGTGCGCGACGGAGCGGGCCACCATGTAGATGCGGCTCGTTGGGTTATTCGCGAACGGCGTCCCGCTGAGGTCAGCCGGCCCTTGCAGATGTTCCCACGACACCTCGGTCACCCATTGCGCCGTGCGCTCCTGAACGCGCATGAACGCGTCACGGGCCTCATCCAGGGCGTAGGTGGGCTGCGGCGTACCGTTCCGGAAGGCCTCGATCATCTGCTGCTGCGTGCGCTCTGCCCACGGCTCCATGGGCTGACCGGCGGCATGACGTTCGATCCAGGCATCGATGCCGCTCGCGATATGGGCGACGATCCAGCCGGGGGCGTTCAGCGCTCCGATCGGGCCACCCCGCCCCGGTGCCGGGAGGTGGTCGATCGCGCCCAGGAACTCGTCCTGCGCGTCCAGGAACAGGCGGGTGAGGAGGTTGTCAGCCATGCCGGGAGTGTACGCCTCGATGCTCGCGCAGCATCGAGGCGGGGCGGCTAGGCCGCGCGCCGAGCGGGCGTCGAGGGGCGGTAGGGCGAACGCACGCGAGTCGGTGGCGCCAGCCGCGGGAATGTCGAGGGTGTCAGCACAGGCTTCGCGCGCTCCTCGAAAGCGCCGTCCAGGAACTGGCGCAGCAGCACCAATCCCAGCGCGCCAATCGTGATCCCCAGCACCATGGTGAGCAGCATCGTCATTCCCCGTCCGCGGTCCTCGCGCGCAGCGGTTCGAGCGCGAGTAGAACGCATGTGCGTTCCGAACGAGAGAAAGTTAGAACGAGCGTTCTGATGTGTCAAGCGCGCAGTGTCGCGCTTACCGGGCAGGCTGGAGCGCGCTCTGCCCACCGAGGTACGGGCGCAGCACCGAGGGCACCTCGACGCTGCCGTCCTCCAGTTGGCCAACCTCCAGCAGGGTGGCGACTACTCGTGGTAGCGCCAGGCCGGAGCCATTGAGGGTGTGCAGGAAGCGGACTCGGCCGTCCTCGCCGCGATACCGGAGGTTGGCGCGGCGGGCCTGGAAGTCGAGGAAGTTCGAGACGCTGGAGACCTCCAGCCACTCGCCGGCGCCTGGCGCCCAGATCTCGATGTCGTAGGTCATCGCGGCGGCGAACGTGAGGTCGCCGGAGGCGAGGCGCAGGACGCGATAGCGCAGGCCCAGCGCCCGCACGAGCTCGAGGGCGTGCTCCAGCAGCCGTTCGATGGCGTCCCAGGAGTCTTCCTCCTGGGTGAACTGCACCATCTCCACCTTGTCGAACTGCCAGCCGCGCTTGATGCCTCGGACCTCCCGGCCGGCGCTGAACTGCTCCCGACGGAAGCAGGGGGTGTAGGCGGTGTGGCGGATGGGCAGGTCGGCCTCGTCCAGGATCTCGTCGCGGTACATGTTGGTGACAGGCACCTCGGCGGTGGGCACCAGCCAGAGATCCGTGTCCTCCGCGTGGAACATGGTGTCCGCGAACTTGGGCAGTTGGCCCGTGCCGACGAGCATGTCCGTCCGCACGAGGAACGGCGTGTACACCTCCTGGTAGCCCTGCTCTCGGTGCACGTCCAGGTACCAGGAGATCAGGGCGCGCTGCAGTCGGGCGGCGTCACCTCGAAGGATGTAGAAGGACGAGCCGGACAACTTCGTGCCGCGCTCGAAGTCGATCAGGCCGGAGTCCTCGCCGACCTCCCAGTGCGGCTTCAGGCCGGCGGTCGCCTCCGGCGAGGGATGCTCCGCCACCGGAATCGGCGGGTCGAAGCGACGCTCCGTGCCCTCCGCCGCGTCGCCCTCCAGCACCACGACGGCGTCTTCCTCCCCGCCAAGCGGCACGTCCGGGTGAGGCATGTTCGGCACCTGCAGCAGGAGCGCGTCGAGCGACGTCTCCACCTCGCGCAGGTCCGCCTCCAGCGCATCGAGGCGTCCCGAGACGGCGCGCTGCTCCTCGATCAGGCGCTGGCGCTCGTCGCTGTCCTTCGCCGTGCCGATACGCTTGCTCGCGTCGTTGCGATCCTTCCGCATCTGCTCCACGTCCTGGAGCGTGCTGCGACGGCGTTCGTCCGCCTCCAGGATCTCGTCGATGGGGGCGGATGTGTGGCGGTCGGCCAGCATGCGACGCACATCGTCCGTGCGTTCGCGGATCACCTGGATCGAGAGCACATGGCCTCCCCTGCTACCCCTGCCGGCCGGTCGCCTGCACCGCGGCGCGTTCCGCCTCGATCGCCGCGAGGCTCAACTCGCGCACGTCGTCGTTGAGGTCGGAGGCGGCGCGGATGGCCGCCTCGTCGAACCAGCGCCACTGCATCTCCTCCGGCAGTACCGGATCGGCGTCGATGGCGCGGGTGAAGTAGATGAAGTCGATGTGCTGGTGTGGCTCCGCCAGCGTGCCGTCGCCATTCGCGATGTCGTAGATGGCCACCGCCTCCGGCGGCGTCAGTTGCGGTGGCTGCGCGTACTCGAAGCGTGGCCGTCCGAGCAGCGCGACCTCCAGGCCCGTCTCCTCGCGCACCTCTCGCAGCATGGCCTGCACTGGGTCCTCGTCCTGCTCGATGTGGCCGCCGGGCGGCAGCCAGAGGCCGAACTTGTGCCAGTGCAGCGCCGTCCGCCCGTTGTGGCTGACGAACCCCGTCACCGTGAAGTGGCGTCGCATGGCAGGCATCCCGGGCATGGCCGCGAGCGTACCCCCCGCCCGAGGCGTGCGCCATGCGACGGGGGCGGTGGAGGCTAGGCCCGCGGCAGTGGTCGCCCCTCAAGCCAGGCGAGGTCGAAGTCCGCGAACGTCTCGATGACGGCGTGGGCGCC
>CAYTRA010000201.1:0-5340 GCA_964439675.1 uncultured Dehalococcoidaceae bacterium | reverse complement strand
TACCCCGGACCCTTCGAGGGCTCACGAGGGCGCAGCGTGCTGCCCCCTTACACCAGATCGGCGAGCGCCAGGATCGAGGTAGACCCCACACCGGAAGCCACGCAAACCCGCTCGTCCTGAGCCTGTCGAAGGGCGGACGGGCCCGGGACCCCTCGATCGTTCGGGGGCGTCTACCCCTCGCCAGTCGCCGTCCGGCGAGCAGCCGCAATGCGAGCGTGGTTCACAGCCGCCCGCACCGCATCCAGGTCCACCTGCCCGCTGCACACCACCGACCCGTCCACCTCCACCACCGGAATCTCCAGCAGGAAGCGGCGCTCCAACTCCTCATCCCCCTCGATGTCGCGAGGTTGGAGGTGGAACGGGATCGTGCGTTGCAGCGAGAGGAGCAGCGCGCGGGCTACCTCGCAGAGGTGGCAGCCCTTCTTCGTGTAGAGGACCACGGACGGCGCATCCCCCGACAGGCGCGGGACGCCTCGAAGGTCGCTCACCGCGCCTGGCCCTGGCTCACCGGCACCCGGCCCGGCGTCGACGGCGGCTGCTCGTCCTCCTCCGGCCCGTTGCGCCAGATCAGGTAGACCACCGGCAGCGAGAGCAGGATGACGATCACCGACACCAGCTGCGGCACCGTCACGAACGGGACGAACGTGTCGGCCGAGTCCAGCCGCAGGTTGGACACCAGGTACCGCATCACCGCGTAGGACAGCAGGTAGACGAAGAACGTCGCGCCCGGGTAGCGCCCCAGCGGCGAGCGCCACATCACCCAGAACAGCGCGCCCAGGATCGCAAAGTCGCCCAGCATCTCGTAGGTGGTCGCCGGATGGTGCGCCCCCACCTGGATCGAGTGCGCGAACGCCGGCGAGTCCGGATCGGTGTAGATCACGCCCCACGGCAGGTCGGTCGCCCTCGCCAGGTGCTCGCCGTTGATGAGGTCGCCGATGCGCCCAATGCCCATGCCCGTGATGAGGCCGAACGAGGCCACGTCCAGCCCTCGCCAGACCGGCCACTTCCGCCACAGCGCGAACACCAGCGGCCCCGCCACACCACCGAGGACGGCGCCCCAGATGGAGATGCCCCCCTCGGTCAGCGCGATGATCTCCCCGATGTTGGAGCCGTAGTACTCCCAGTGTTCCGCCACGAAGAGCAGCCGCGCGCCCACGATGCCGCTCGGCACACCGATGAGGGCCAGGGTGTAGGCGTCGTCCACGTCGTAGTTGACGCGCCCCGCCACCCACAGCGAGAGCCGCACACCCACCAGGATGCCAATGGCCGTGAACAGCCCGTGCCAGGTGAGCAAGAACCCACCGATCTCGACAATGTTCGGGTCGAACGGAATCTCAATCGCCAGCGTCGAGCCGACCAGTGACACGCGTGCCTCCCCGCATCCGTGGTGCGCCCCCCACGATACCGTGCGCCAGCCGTGTGCGCGGGCGGGGGAGTAGTGCCCCTACACCAGATCCCCCGCACGGTAGATCGAGGTGTCCTCTGCCCCCCTCCCCCCTTGAGGGGGAGGGTTGGGGAGGGGGGCCGGCGCCAGCCGGCCCCCGTGACGCCTCGAACGATCGAGGCGCCCTCGCCCGTCACGGCCGAGGGCGGTCGTCCAGCGTGCGCTGCATCAGCACCAGGTCCAGCCACCGCCCGAACTTCGCCCCCGTCTGCGGCATCCGCCCCACCTCCACGAACCCCAGCCGCTCGTGGAACGCGATCGACCCTACGTTCTCCCCGTCGATCGCCCCCACCAGCACATGCAGGCCCTCGACGCGAGCGCGCTCCACCAGCGCCTCGATCAGCGCGCGCCCGACGCCCAGGCCCCACCGGTCTTCGCGGACGTGGATCGTGTGCTCCGCCGTGTAGCGGTAGCCGGGCCACTTGCCCTCGCCCCGGAACGGGCCGTACGCCGCGAAGCCCACCACCTGGCCCTCGACCTCTGCCACCAGCACAGGCCACCCATTCGAGGTCTGCCGAGCGAACCAGCGCTCGCGCTCCTCCAGCGTCTGCAGGTCCTCCGTCCAGGCGACCGCGCGCGTGGGGATCCAGGCGTTGTAGAGGTCCACCATCGCCGGCAGGTCCGCCTGCGTCGCATCGCGCACCAGCATGCCGTCTCCCCATCCCCCGGTCAGGCGCGGATTGTACGGAGCGAAGTCAGCCCGGAGCGGGCGGAGTCACCCACCCATTCGTCCTGAGGCTGTCGAAGGGGCAGACCGTCCCGCGCGCCTACTCCGCGGACGCCGGCTCCAGCAACCGCACATAGAGCGCACGGACCGCCTCGGGCTCCTCGCCCTCGCCGAGGAAGCCGTCGTCCACGCGCACCTCCCAGTGCAGGTGCAACTCCGTGCCCGGCGCCGTCACCGACTCCGGCGTGCCGGATTCGCCGACCGCACCGACCACGTGGCCCGCCTCGACCCGGATGCCCTCGGCCAGGTCGGGGGCGATGGCGTTGAGGTGGCTGTAGCGCGTTACCACGCCATTGCCGTGGTCGATCCAGACCTGGCGGCCGCGGAACGCGTCCAGCGTCTCCGGGTCGGAGAAGCCCTGCTCCTCCGTCGCCGCCTCCATGGTCTGCACCTGCTCCAGCGTCAGGTCGACGTAGTCGTGGTCGGCGCGCACCACCACCCCCGCGTACGCCGCCACCACCGGCGTCCCGCGCTCGATCACCACGCACGCATCACCGAAGTAGAAGTCCACGCCCTCGTGCACCCCGTTCCGGTACTCGCGGGGCGCGTTCGGCATCAACGTGTCCTGCGAGGGCAGGCACGCCCCCTCGATCGGCGAGATGAAGCCGTGCAGGTCCTCCGGATCCAGGTCGGACACGGGCGATGGCGGGGTGAAGGGGACCGCAGCAGGCGCGGAGACCGTGCTCTGCACCGTGACCGTGCTCGTCGGTGCCGGCGTGCCGCCGTTGATGGTGACGAGCACCGGCCCGTCCTCCGAGCCCAGGCACGCGCCGCCGAGCAGCGCCACGCACATCACCAGGAGGGCCATGAGCAGTCGAGGTACACCCGAGCGGCGTCGAAGAGCCACGTGGGATCGTCCGTCCCACCCCCGCATGCCGAGAGTAGCGAAGCCCTCGCTACCGGGCGACGTGTCCCGCCCCGAGGAACGGGCGACCTCGACGTCGCGCCACATCCGCCGCCGCGCGATGCGCGCGTTCCGCTACCTCGTCCACCTCGACGGCCCGGTACGTCTCGATGCCGGCGTGTCGGGCAGCGGCGTCCAGCAGGTGGTGGAGCAGGCGAGGGTTCTTCGGCAGCACCGAGCCGTGCAGGTACGTGCCGATCGCCTCGCGGTACACTGCGCCCTCCGTCCCGTCGGCGCCGTTGTTGCCGAAGCCGTGCCGCACCGTGGCGAACGCCCGCGCCCCCGGCCCCAGGTACGTCCGCCCGCCGTGGTTCTCGAACCCCACCACCTCGCCGACATCACCCACCGAGGACATCGCGAGCACGTCCCCGATACACCTCGGCTGCTTCGGCCCCGGAGCGACCGTGGTCACGTCGAATACCCCCGCGCCGGGCAGCGTCTCCCCGCTCGTGTCGCGGTACCAGCGCCCGAACAACTGGAAGCCCCCGCACACCGCCAGTATCGCGACGCCCTCGTCGGCCCACGCGCGCAGCCGAGGCCCATGCGCCGCGAGTTCGCCCGCGATGCGCCGCTGCTCGCGGTCCTGCCCCCCGCCGATCAGCACCAGGTCCGCCTCCGAGGGCAGCCCGTCGCCGAGCGACACCCGCCGCACGTCCACCTCGATGCCCCGCGCCGCAGCGCCGCGCTGCACGGCGAGCAAGTTACCCCGGTCGGCGTAGACGTTCATCACGTCGTCGTAGAGCGAGACCACACGGATAACGCTCACGACGCCGCCTCCCAGTACGCGCCCTGCCCCGCACGACGTGCCACCAGGTCCCGCACCTCCAGCATCGCCGTGTACGTCGCGATGATGTCGAGCGTCTCCCCCTCCGCGGTCCGCGCGAGCGCCGCGTCCAGCGCCGCCTCGGTGCCGCGCTCGACCGCGTCCGTCTCCAGCCCCGCAACCGCGAGGCGCAGCGCGAGGTCCTCGGCCCGGTCGCCCGCGCACACCAGCGAGGCGACTCGACCGTCGAGGCGCTCCAGGTCCGCGTCGTAGATCCAGGACACGTCCTGCCCGTCCTGGATGCCATCGTTCAGCATCGCGAGCAGCGACAGTTCGCGCGCACCCTCCTGGTGCGAGGCGAGTAACGCGCGCACGATCTCGTTGAGGCCGGCCGGGTTCTTCGCGAGCCACACGCGCACCACGCGCCCCTGCACCACGAACCGCTCCTGCCGCCCGAACGCCGGCCCCGCCTCGGCTACCGCGCGCACCGCGGCCCCCACCGGCACATCGAGGGCGACCGCAGCCGCGATCGCCGCCAGCGCGTTCGTCACGGAATACAGCCCCGCCGTCGGCACCCGCAGCGCGTGCACCTCGTCGCCCGCGCGCACCTCGACGTCGCTCCCGTCCACCCCGAGGGCCACGCGCGTCGCCGCCACGTCCGGCGTCCGGCGTGCGCGCCCACAGCCCGGGCAGCGCCAGTGCCCCACGTGCCCCATGAACACGCGGTCGTGCTCGAAGCGCGAGCCGCAGACGCAGAACCGCGCGTCCGAGGCGTGCTCCGCGGAGGGCAACGCCACTCGTTCGTCCTCGATGCCAAATGTGATCACGCGCCCGCGCGCGTCCTCGCCCAGCAGCGCCACGGACGGATCGTCGGCGTTCAGCACCAGCGAGGGCGCCCAGTCCGCCGCGCGGATCATGCTCGCCCAGCCCTCGGCGACGGAGTCGATCTCCCCGTACCGGTCGAGCTGGTCGCGAAACAGGTTGAGGAACACCGCCACCCGAGGCCGCAGCCGAGGGAACAGCGGAGGCAGCGCCGCCTCGTCCACCTCGAACAGTCCGAGGCGACCGCGCCCGTCCGCCTCTCCGTCCCGCCCGGCGGCGTCCACGTAGGCGGTGACGAGCCCTCGTTCGAGGTTGGAGCCGGAGCGGTTCGTCAGCGGCGTCATGCCGGCGGCGCGCGCGATCCCGGCGACGAGGTGGGTGGTGGTCGTCTTGCCGTTCGTCCCCGTGACGGTGACCGCCCCATGCTCCGGCAGCCGCCCGAGCGCCTCGACGAGGTCGGGCGCCAGCACCCCCGCCACGAGCCCGGGCAGCGCGGTCCCCCCACCACGCCCCAGCCGTCGAGTAGCCTCCCCGGCCACGCGGCCGGCGATCAGTGCGGCGCGACGCTGCAGCGCAATGCTCACGAGATGATTGTCGCACCCCTCGATGGGAGGGGCTGTTCGGCGTGGCCGCTCGCCCGCGCGGCTACCCCTCCACGCGCTCCCAGAGGACGCGGTCGG
>CAYTRA010000200.1:0-5375 GCA_964439675.1 uncultured Dehalococcoidaceae bacterium | reverse complement strand
GCGGTGTCGATGGTCAGGTCATCGTTCGACAGCGCGGCCTTCACGGTCACGTTGAGGCGCTTGGTGGTGGAGTACAGGTGGTACACGACCTCCATGCCCTCCCCCATGTGGTCAATCGCCGTCAGCGAGCGCAGGTAGTCGAAGGCCAGCGCCTCGTCCTGCTTCAGCCGGCGCAGCGCACCGATGACCTCGTCGCGCGGGATGTGCACGATGAGGTCGAGCACGCCGGCCTCCGGCCGTGCGGTCACGCCGGCCAGCGCGCGGTCCACCTCGGCCCAGATGGTGCCCGAGAAGTCCTGCGGCGGCGCCGTATCCGTCTGCTCGTTCGTCATCGGCCGGTGCTCTTCCGTTCCTCCATGATCTTCTCCTGGAGGGCGAGGAAGGAGTCGATGAGCGCCTCCGGCCGCGGGGGGCAACCGGGGACGTACACGTCCACCGGGATGACCTTGTCCACGCCCTGGAGCACGCGGTCGTAACGGGTGTAAGGGCCGCCGTTGGTGGCGCAGGCGCCCATGGAGATGACCCACTTGGGGTTCGGCATCTGTTCGTACAGCAGCTTCACCGCCGGCGCCATCTTCTTGGTCACCGTCCCGGCCACGATCATCACGTCCGACTGTCGAGGCGACGGCCACGGCACGATGCCGAAGCGGTCCAGGTCGTAGTGCGCCATGTAGGTGCCGATCATCTCGATGGCACAACAGGCGAGGCCGAAGGTCATGGGCCACAGCGAGGACTTGCGGGAGGCCGCCAGCACCAGGTCCAGCGGGACTTGCATCACGCCCGGCAGCACCTGCTTGTACAGCGCCCTGCCCGGCACGTGCGGCACCGGCACCAGGCGCGGGGCCTCGTTGGGGTGCTCGCCCGGGATGATGACGGGGAGCGGCTGCTCCTCCGGCACCGTCGAGGGGATCTCCGGAGCGGTCGGCGGCGCCTCGGGGGCGTCCGTCGTCGCGACCGGCGTGGTCTCAGTCGGGGGAGTTACCGCCATTGCAGGGCTCCCTTCTTCCACGCGTACCCGAGGCCAAGGCCGAGGATGCCGATGAACACGACCATCGACCAGTAAGCGAACTGCCCGATACCGACGAAGGACAGCGCCCACGGGAAGATGAACACGGCCTCGACGTCGAAGACGACGAAGAGGATGGCGTACAGATAGAACCGCATGCCGACGTTCGTGGACGCCCGCTGGAGCGGGAGCATGCCACATTCGTACGTGGTCCCCTTCTCACGCTCTTCGGAGAAGGGGGCCAGCAGCCGGGATCCGATCAACGCCGAGAAGACGAGGATGAATCCGACGATCGCTGCAAGGAGTACGGGCAGGTAATCAACGTAGAGTGCGTCTGCCTGTGCCACCGGGACTCCTCGATCAAGCGTCCGAACGTAGACGTAGGCGCGCGACGCGGGCGTGCGAAGACGGCCGCGTGGCGGCTCCATCCCGTCGGTTTCGGAACCTATCAGCAGGGTTACACAGCGTCAACGAAGCAACGTTCACGCTGTCAGGCTACCCCCTTCCCGGCCTACAAGCGCCTCTCCCCCATGGGGCATGACCCTGAAAGCGACGGGAAACCGCTGGATTCCTGCCCGGCCACCAACATCCGTAATGCGGCTGCAAGCCGGGGCGGAACCTCCGCGCGAATGGGGGTGTAGACAGCGCGTCCCCCAGAACCGGAAGGCTCCCGAAAGGAACGCCCTTGTCCGCCGCCTCCCTTGCCACTCGACCCGGCCCATCCGGCTTCCGCCACGCACCCCGCCCCATCCTGGCCCCGCTCGTCACCGGGCGAGGCGTACCGGCGGCCCTGGTCGCCGTCGCCCTCGCGAGCGCCTTCCTGGCGCTCACGGCGCAGGTGGCGATCGACCTGCGAGTCGGCCCGGTGCCGATCTCCGGCCAGACCTTCGGCGTGCTCCTGGTCGGCGCCACGCTGGGCGCACGCCTCGGCGCCCTGTCAGTCGTCCTGTACCTCGTGGAGGGGCTGGCGGGTCTGCCGGTGTTCGCCGGCGGCGGCGCTGGATGGGTGGTGCTTTCGGGCCCAACTGGCGGCTACCTGGCCGGCTTCGTGGCCGGGGCCGCCATCGTGGGCTTCCTCGCGCAGCACGGCTGGGACCGCCGGCCGCTGACCATGGCCCTCGCGATGACGCTCGGCACCGCCGCGATCATCCTCTGTGGCGTGGTGCGCCTGAGCGCCTTCGTGGGCTGGGAGCACGTCTGGGCCGCCGGCGTGCAGCCCTTCCTCGCCGGCGACGCGCTGAAGGTGGCACTGGCCTCCGGCCTGCTGCCCGGCGCGTGGTGGCTCCGCGAGCGCCTGGGCGCGCTCCTCGGCGGCCCTCGCTAGAACCTCCCGATCCCGCCCAACCTCGAGGGCGACCGAAGGCAACGTCCGGGCCCTCCCGGACGTTGTCTGTCTCAAGGTGGCGTTGTGGGGGAGGGGCTCATCGTCGTGCGCTCATGGTCGCTCCATCGTGGTCTGTCGTCGTTCGTCATGGCGGCGCTGCTCGCGGTCCTCGCGGGTTGGCTCGCCACACCATCGAGCGCCCTCGCACAGTCGGCGCCCACGCTGCACACGCCCTCGTTCGCCGTCTGCGGGACGAGCCTGCGCATCGAGGGCACGGGGTTCCCGGCGCAGGAACACATCCGCGTGTACGCGACCACCACCGAGGAGGCCCGCCAGATTGGCAGCGCCACCACGGACGGCATCGGCGGGTTCACGATGACCGCCAACCCGCTGGTCGCCGGCGACGACTGCGGCCCGAATTCCTCGTTCACCCTCGCGGCGTTCCGCGCGAGCGCCGATCCCGGCGTCGGTGACGCCGCGCTCGCCTCGACGCGCATCACGTACGGCTCGCCGACGCCGTCCTCCGCCGGCCTCGGCGTCCCAGGCGCGGTCGATGACGCGACGAACCCGCTGCTGATCGTGCTCGCCCTCGCGATCGGCGTGGTGCTGCTGCGCAGCAAGCCGTGGATGGACCAGCCCGGCGACATCGAGGACTAGCGAGACCACTCGGACGCGTCCCCTCGAACCTCGCGGGCAGCGGGGGCGTGGCTTAGATTCCGAGGATGGACGAGAACTCTGTTCCCCTCGAAGCGCCCCTGGAAGCGATCGCGCGGCAGGTCGGCACGCCGTTCTTCCTGTACGACGCCGCCATCCTGCGGCAGCGCATGGCCGAGGTGGCCGCGACCGCCGAGGGCGACCGCATCCACGCGCGCTACGCGATGAAGGCGAACTCGGCCCGCCTCGTCCTGGACGCGGCCCGCGAGGCTGGCCTCTGGATCGACGCCGTGAGCGGCAACGAGGTGGAGCGCGCTCGACGGGCGGGGTTCGCCGGGGGCCACGAGCCGCCGGTGATCATGTTCACCGCGGACGTCTTCCGCGACAACGCACTGGACGCGGTGATCGCCAACGCCGTACTCCCGAACGTCGGCTCGCCGGGCATGATCCGGCAACTGCACGAGGCGGGGTACTCCGGCCCCATTGCCCTGCGCGTGAACCCGGGCTTCGGGCACGGGCACGTCCAGTCCTGCGACACGGGCGGCCCGTCCTCCAAGCACGGCATCTGGTTCGAGGACATCGATGCCGCGCATGACCTCGCGAGGCAGGCGGGGTACCCGGTGGTCGCGCTGCACGCCCACGTGGGCACCGGCCCGCAGATCGAGGAGTTCGACCGCAACATGCGGCGGCTCGTCGACCTGTTCTCGGACCTCGTGCAACGCTTCCCGGACGCCCGCTCCGTCAACTTCGGCGGCGGCATCCCGCACCCCTACCGCACGGACGCGCAGCGCTACGACCTGGCGGGGTTCCGCACGCTGCTGCTGGAGGCGTCCTCCACGCTGGCGGAGGCGGCGGGACACGCGGTGGCCATGGAGATCGAGCCGGGCCGCTACCCCGTGGCGGGCATGGGCTACCTGGTCGCGCGCGTGACGGACGTGAAGGACACCCGCACCAACGAGAAGGGCGAGGGCCACCGCTTCGTGATGGTGGACGCCGGCTTCAACGATCTGATCCGCCCGGCCATGTATGGGTCCTACCACCGCATCTCCATCGTCGGCGCGGGGGCATCGAGGTCACTCGAGCCGCTGGTGGTGGCCGGCCCGCTCTGCGAGAGCGGCGACGTCTTCACGCGAGACGACCAGGAACTGCTGGTCCCGCGCGCCCTCGGACGGCCGGAGCCGGGCGACCTGCTGGTGCTGCATGACGCCGGCGCGTACGGCGCGGCGATGAGCAGCAACTACGTGTCGATGGGTCGCGCGGCCCAGGTCGCGTGGGACGATGGCCGCGCCACGCTCATCTCCCGCCGCGAGACGCTGGACGACATCCTGCGCCTTGAGACCAGCGAGGCGCTCACGGTCTAGGCCCCCGCACCACAGACTACGGACGCGTCTCCTCGATGCTCAGGAGGCGCGCCGGCTCCGGGTGGATGGCGGCGTGCTCGATGCCGTAGCGGTCGCGGAGCAGGTCCACGGCCGCATGCACCGTGCCGAGCACGTCGTCCGAGGTCACCTCCACGTGGGCGGTGAAGACCAGGAAGCCGCTGGTCACCGTCCACGCGTGGACGTCATGCACGGACAGGATGCCGGGCACCTCGCGCAGGGCGGCCTCCACCTCCGCCAGGTCCACGCCGGCGGGCACCCGCTCCATGAGGATGGCGATGGTGTCCGAGAGCAACCGCCACGCTCCCATGCAGACAAGCACGACGATGAAGAGCGACAGCAGCGGGTCCGCGCGGTCCCATCCAGTCGTCGCGGCGATCGCGCCCGCCGCCACCGCCGCGACCGACCCACCAAGGTCGCTCAAGACGTGCAGCCGCGCCGCACGCACGTTCACGGACTCCGAGCCGTGGAGGATCAGGAGCGCCACGGCGTTCGCCACCAGGCCGGCCAGCGCCACCACCAGCAACGTCCCGGCATCGACCTCCGAGGGCGCCCGCAGCCGCTCGACGGCGTGCCACGCCACCAGCGCGGCGATGGCGAAGAGCAGCAGCCCGTTCGCCGTCGCGACGAGCACCTCGACGCGGTGGTAGCCGAAGGTGGCCCGCGGGGTGTGCGGCCGGCGCGCGAGCCAGACGGCGCCGAGGGCGAGCCCGAGCGCCGTCGCGTCCATGAACACGTGCCCCGCGTCCGCCAGCAGCGCCAGCGATCCGGACGCCAGTCCGCCCGCGACCTCCACGCAGGCCGTCACCAGGGCGAGCGCCAGCGCTACCGAGAGCCGGCGTCGGTCGGTGGAGTGCGAGTGCTCGTGCCCGGCGTGCGCCATCGAGGCGAGGGTAGCCCGGAGCGCGCTCCGGGTGCCGCCTCTAGCGGTCGCACTCGCAGAGCACGATGTCCAGCGAGCCCAGGATGATGATGGCGTCCGCCACGTACTGGCCAATGCACCTCGCGCGCA
>CAYTRA010000199.1:0-5386 GCA_964439675.1 uncultured Dehalococcoidaceae bacterium | reverse complement strand
GCGGCAAGGCGGAGCGTGCTCGTAACGGCAAGATCCCCCAGGCGACCGGCGCCGGCATCTACGGCTACCGCTACGACCCGGACACCGGCCAGCGGGAGGTCGATGACGTGCCAGCCGCAGTGGTGCGGCGTATGTTCGCCGACTTCGTCGGCAGCGGGACGCTGCACGGGATCGCCAAGCGGTTGAATGAAGAAGGCGTCCCTGCCTTCGGTGGTGGCCGGTGGTACTCGCTGACGGTGAGGCGGATCCTCCTCAACGAGACCTACACGGGGCGCACGATCTATCGCCGCACGATCGTGAAGAAGGTGCGTGACGCGGCGCGTGGGCGCTGGGTGCGGCGCATCGAGGAGCGCGACGAGTCTGAGTGGATCGAGGTCGAGGGAGCGACGCCCGCGATCATCACGCGCGATCTCTATCTGCAGGCTCAGGTGCGTCTGAACGACCCGGAACGTCGCCGGCGGCGCGAGCCGACGCGCGCGTACGTGCTGCGGGGACGGTTGCGGTGCGCCGAGTGCGACGCGGCGATGACCGGCCACACTGTGAACCGAGGCCGCTTCCACTACTACCGCTGCCCAAACGGCTCGAGCGGCCCCGGTGAGACACGTTGCCGCTCCCGCTACATCCGACTTGAGCGCCTCGAGGAGGCTGTGAAGGGGGCGCTGAGCGAACTGCTCGCCTCCCCGGAGCGGGTGCTGGACGAGGCTCGGCGCGCGGCGGCTGCCGCGTCCGCCCCTTCCGGCGAACTGGCCGCCATCGGCGCCGAACTGGCGGAGGTCGAGCGGCAGCAGCGGCGCCTGGCGCAGCTGTACATGCGCGGGGAGCTGCCGGAGAGCGCGCTCGACGCCGGGTCGCGTGTGCTGGCAGACCGTCGATGGCGACTCGAGGCCCGAGAGCGCGCACTCGGACCGCAGACGATCGCCAGCGCGGACCGGTACGAGGGCATCGAGGAAATCTTGCCAGACGCGTTGGAACGGATCCGTGCCTACGTCGGCTCTGCCGACGACGACGGCTTCGGCCTGCTGTTGCGGGCTGTGGATGCGCAAATCACGGCGTCAGCGGACGGTGCAGAGATCCGTGGCACGATGCCAGTAATTGCTCAGGCAGGTGAGTCTTTCGCTACCATTGAACGAACATCGGCATGACCACGTGGATGAAGCGGTCGTCGCCGACGGGGCGGAGGACGCCGGGGCTTGAGGGGGACGTGGTCTCGATGGCGACGCGGTCGGTGTCGATGACGTTGAGGACGTCCGTGAGGTAGCGGCCGTTGAACGCGATCTTGGACTCCTGGCCCTCGACGACGGCGTCCAGGACGCCTTCGTTGTCGCCGACTTCCTCGGCGCGGGCGGTGAGCATCAGGCGGCCGGGGTCGTTGCCCTCGCCGGGGGTGGCGATGATGCGCACGATGCCCGATCCGTCGCGCGCGAAGATCGAGGCGATCCGCGTCTCTCGCATGAAGTCGCTGACGGTCACCTCGGTGCGCGTGCTGGAGGACGACGGGATGAGCTGGTCGTAGTTCGGGAACGTGCCCTGGATCAGGTTCGCGATCAGGCGCGCGTGGCCCACGTCGAACTGCACCTGCGTGCCGGTCTGGTTGAACGTGATCTCCACGTCGCCGCCGGCGGCCTCCTGCAGCAGGCGCCCCAACTCGCCGAGGGCGCGCGCCGGGACGATCGCCGTGCGGTCCACGTTCGAGTCGATGGCCATGGTGTGCACGGAGAGGCGGAAGCCATCCGCGGCCGCGAGGCGCAATTGGCTGTCCTTGAAGGCGAAGTGCACGCCGGTGAGCACGGGGCGCGAGTCGTCCGTGGCGGCGGCGAAGACGGTTTGCGTGATCGCCTGGCGCAGGCGCGCCGCCTCGATGCGAATGGGCTCGTTGCCCTGCACCGTGGGGATCGGCGGGAAATCGTCCGGGTCCATGCCGCCGATGGAGGCGGTGTTTCGCGCGCACGCGAGGCTGACCTGGCGCGAGCGCTCGGCGAGGGTCATGGAGATCGGCTGGTGGGGCAGCGTGGCGACGAAGTCAGCGAGCAGCCGCGACGGCATGGTGATGGACCCGGCTTCGTCCACGTCCGCGCTGATCGTGTAGGTGATGGCGATGGTCTCGGCGTCAGTGGCCGAGAGGGTGATCGAGGAGTCGCCGGCCTCCACCAGCACGTGCTGAGTGATAGGCAGCGTCGAACGCGCTGGAATGGCGCGAGAGACCGCAGACAGCCCGCGGTGGAGGTCTTCCTGCTGGCAGGAGAGCCGCATCGATCATCCGATCACGCACGTGCGCGTTTGGCGTCAAGTATACGTGCGCCATGAGGGCGCACGCAATGTGCAGATTGCGCTGGCCTGGCAACCGCGCGACGACCCAGCGGCAGGTACTCGAGGCGCGCGCGGAAGGATGCTGCTCGCCGCTCAACGGCGTGGTCGTCGAGCGCTTCATCGCGCAACAATCCCCTGCCAACGCGGGATAGACTCCTACGCCCGGGGAGGCGTTCATGCGCTGGATTGAGTTCGAGGAAGCCGAGCCCGAGTTCGCCGGTAGAGTGCGTGCCGTCTTCGATGCGCACCTCCACAAGACCATGGCGACGCTACGTGCCGACGGTTCACCTCGTATCAGCGGAACCGAGGCTCCGTTCAGCGAGGGCGACCTGCGGCTCGGCATGATGGAGCGCTCCGCGAAGGCGCGTGACCTGCTGCGCGACGGCCGCGTCGCGATCCACAGCGCTACGGTCGATCCCGAGTTGGGCGATGGCGACGCGAAAGTCTCCGGTCGCGCCGTCCCTGCGCCCACCAATGCCGAGGGGCCGGAGGGCGCGGTGTACTTCAACCTGGACGTCCAGGAGGTCGTTCTGACGCGGGTCGCGGAGTCGAAGGAGTACCTCATCATCGAGGTCTGGACGCCGGAGCAGGGTCTGCGCACCTTCCAGCGTTAGCGCCGCGACTACCCTCTCGCGACCTCGAACGCTTCCGCTGCCGCCTCGATCGTGCGATCCACGAGGGCTTCGTCGTGGGCGAGGGAGACGAACCACGCCTCGAACTGCGAGGGCGGCAGGTGTACGCCTCGGTCGAGCATGGCTGCGTGGAAGCGCGCGAACGTCGATGTGTCGGCGCGGCGCGCCTGCTCGTAGTCGGCCGGCGCGGCATCGAGGAAGAACGGGGTGAGGGTGGAGCCGGCGCGCGCGACGTGGACGGCGACGCCGGCCTCCGCTGCTGCTTGCGCCACGCCGCTTGCGAGGCGTCCCGAGAGCGTGTCGAGCATCTCGTACGCGCCCTCGGTGTCCCGCAGCGCGTCCAGGGTCGCGATGCCGGCGGCCATCGCGAGTGGGTTCCCGGAGAGCGTGCCGGCCTGGTAAACGGGGCCCTCGGGCGCCATCTGCATCATGAGGTCGCGTCGCCCGCCGTAGGCGCCCACCGGCAGCCCACCGCCGATCACCTTGCCGAGCGCGGTGAGGTCCGGCCGCACGCCGTAGATCGCCTGCGCCCCACCGTACGAGGCGCGGAAGCCGGTGATGACCTCGTCGAAGATCAGCAGCGCGCCGTGCTTATCGCACAGGACGCGCAGGCCCTCGAGGAAGCCTTCGGCCGGCGGGACGACGCCCATGTTGCCTGCGACCGGCTCCACGATGATCGCCGCCACTGCGCCGGGGTGCGCCTCCAGTTGCTCGCGGACTGACGCGAGGTCGTTGTAGCGTGCGAGCAGCGTCTGCGCGGCGTAGGCCGCCGGTACACCCGGCGAGTCCGGCAGCGCGAGGGTGACCGCGCCGGACCCGGCGGCGACCAGCAGGCCGTCCGCGTGCCCGTGATAGCAGCCCTCGAACTTGAGGACGAGGTCGCGCTGGGTGGCCGCGCGGGCGAGCCGGAGCGCGCTCATCGTCGCCTCCGTGCCGGACGAGACGAATCGCACCATCTCGATGGAGGGGACGGCGTCGACCACGCGCTCGGCCAGTTCGGCCTCCGCTTCGGTCGGCGCGCCGAAGGACGTGCCGAGGGTCGCCGCGCGCTGCACGGCCTCCACCACGCGAGGATGCGCGTGGCCGAGGATCAGTGGCCCGTAGGAGCAGACGTAGTCGACGTATTCGAGACCATCGACGTCCCACACGCGGGCGCCCTCGCCGCGCGCGAGCACGACGGGGTCGCCTCCCACCGCGCGGTAGGCGCGCACCGGGGAGTCCACGCCGCCGGGTAGGACGCGCCTCGCACGCTCCATTGCCCGACGCGAGCCGGGCCGCGTGCTGTCGTCGATGCTCACGGGGCGCCTCGAAGGGTGTCGAGCAGCTGCGTGAGTTGCGTGACGGTCACGTCCGGCGGGGCGAGATGGGCCGGGAACGCCGCCTCCTCGCGCCGGATCCACGCCGTACGCGTCCCGGCGTTCGCGCCGCCGGCCACGTCCGCGAACGGCGAGTCGCCCACGTACAGGATCTCCTCCGGCGCCACGCCGAAGCGATCCGCTAGCGCCTGGAAGATGGCGCGATGCGGCTTGTACGCCCGCAGCGACTCAGAGGACTGGATGACTGAGAAGCGCAGCCGCGCCTGGGAGAGCGCGCTCTGCAGGAAGTCCTCATCTGCGTTGGAGAGCAGGCCCAGCAGGTAGCCCCGCTCCGCGAGCGTCTCCACCGTTGCGTGAGCGTCCTCGTAGGCGGGGGCGTCCGAAAGCGCCGCGCGGAACCGGTCCGCCGCGGCCGCCGCATCGCCCTGCAGTCCGTGGTGATCGAGGGCGGCCTGGAACTGGCGGCGCCAGATCTCCCACTGGGAGTGCCAGTTCGGCAACGGCCCGTTCAGGGCGCCCTCGGTGGGCCATCCCGCGATCCCCGCGTCCGTCCGCTCGCTCTGATCCCAGACGTCACCGAGCCGATACGAGCGCTGCCACGTCTGGAAGAACTCGTCCAGGTCCACCTCGATGCCCTGGTCCGCGAGCGTGGCGGCGACGTCCACGCGGAAGTGCGGCATGCCGTAGTCGAAGAGCGTGCCATACCCATCGAAGGCCACGGCACGGATGCGATCGGGGTTGAAGTCAGTCACGCTCCCCCCGTGCCAGCACCGGCAGGACATCCCAGTCCCCGCGCATCAGCGCCTCCTTCTTTGCACGCGACCACCCCTTCACCTGGCGCTCCCGCTCGATGGCGTCCGCGCGGGAGTAGAAGTGGTCCGCCCACACCAGATCCACCGGGCGGCGCGTGAGCGTGTACCCGGGGATCAGGCCCTGCTGGTGTGCGGCAAGACGCGCTTCGAGGCTATCCGTGTGCCCGGTGTAGTAGGAGCCATCAGCGCATCGAAGGATGTACACGCTAAACACGTGTCACCCCACCTACGACCGAGCCGAGCGCGCCCGCAAACCCGTTCGTCCTGGGGCGGGGGAAGGGCGGGCGGGCGACGACCACGCGCGCGGTCACATCAATAA
>CAYTRA010000198.1:0-5426 GCA_964439675.1 uncultured Dehalococcoidaceae bacterium | reverse complement strand
GCAACTTCGTGGCCGTGCGGGCGATGCGCTGGTTGAACTCCGTGGCGAAGACCTTGGTCATGGACGCCTCGTAGTTCGGGATCAGGCCGCGAGCCTGCATCGAGATCACCCGCTGCGAGAGCGTCTTGGCCACGTTCGCCTCGATGTAGCGGTCGGCGAACTCCAGCCGCGGGGAGTCCTTGTGGTCCAGGCGGCTGCGGCCGGTGTTCGCGTCACGCTCGCGGACCAGGTAGTCCTTCAGCGTGTCCAGCATCTTGCGCTGACCCACCGCCGAACCAATCGAGGAACGCTCGAAGTCCAGGTGCGTGGCGCCCACGTACCAGCCGCGGTTGATCTCGCCAACCGCGTTCCGGACGGGGACGCGCACGTCTTCGAAGAACGTTTCGTTGAAGCCGGAGGCGTCGTTCATCTGCACCAGCGGCCGCACGGACACGCCCGGCGTGTCCATGGGGAAGAGCAGGTACGTGATGCCTCGGTGCTTGGGGGCCTCCGGGTCGGTGCGGACCAGGGCGAAGATCATGTTCGCCACGTGCGCGCCGGAGGTCCAGATCTTCTGCCCGTTGATGATGAAGTCGTCGCCGTCACGCACCGCGCGCGTCTGCAGCGACGCCAGGTCCGAGCCCGACCCCGGCTCCGAGTAGCCCTGGCACCAGCGCGTCTCGCCCCGCACCATCGGGGGCAAGAACTCCTTCTTCTGCTCGTCCGTGCCGTGCACCATGATCGTGGAGCCCACGTCTGGCACGCCCACCCGAGGCGCCCCGCGCTCCGCGATGGTCTCGTTCAGGATGAACTGCTCCATCGTCGACAGGTTGGCGCCGCCGTACTCCTTAGGCCAGGCGGGGGCGATCCAGCCCTTCTCCACCAGCGCCGCGCGCCACTTCTTCATGCCCTCCGCGCGCTCGCCCCGGGCCTGCTCGCGGCCCTCCGTGCGCGGGTCGTCGTCGTCGCTGACCTTCAGTTCGTCCGGGAAGTTCTTGTCGAAGAACTCCTCGACCTCCTGGCGGAACGTGGCCTGTTCCGGGCTGTCCGCGAAGTCCATGACGGTCCTCTCCGTGCCGTGCCCCCTGGGCCGGCTTCGATGTGCCCTCGATCGGCGCACGGGCGCCCTGCGGCCCGTGGCGCGAGGATGCTACCGCGCCGCCGGTCGACGTTCCAGTGGACGTGAGGGTTAGTGCGCCGCATGGGCATCGAGGGCCATGCGCGGGCACAGGAGAGGGGCAGAGGAGAGGAGGAGGGCGGACGGCACGCGTCCACGCCGCTATTCCTCCGCGGGCGCGTCCTCCGGCTCCTCCACCGCCTCGGTAGGTCGGTGCGGAGCGTGGATCTCCGGCAGGCCGGACTTCTGGCTGCCCATGAACGCCATCGCACCCGCGCCGAACGCCCAGAGCAGGATCAGCCCGCCGATGAGGAACATGGGCGCGTTCGGCACGCGCCAGGAGGCGTCCCAGATCTCAAGCAACGGCATGGGCGACTCCCTCGCATCGACGCCGCCAGGAGTGGCCGGCGCACCTCGCCGCCAGTCTCGCAACGCGCGCCGCTCCGGACAAGGGCGGGACGGGGGGCCGCGCCTACACTTCGCGCTGGTCGGGGGCGACATCCTCACCGTAGCGCGTGCGGATCGCATCCAGGATCGCCTCGGACGAGGCGGACGCGAGGACCTGGCCCCGCCGAGGTGGCGTGGGGTCGCCATCGTCGTCCCACGCCCAGTCGCGGACCAGCAGTGCGGCGTCCCCGCACTGCACGGCGAACAGGCGCTGGGCGCTCGTCTCCACCACCTCGCCCGGCGCCCCGGTCGAGGGCATCCCGAGCGGCTGCGAGGCGTGCACGTTCAGCCGGCGACCATCGAGGTAGGTGAACGCGCCGGGGTAGGGGGGTGCGACGGCCCGGATGAGGCGGTGCACCTCGACGGCCGGGCGGTGCCAGTCGATCTGCCCGTCCTCCGGCCGGCGACGAGGGAAGAACGTGGGCTTCCCCTGCTGCGGTTCGGGCGTCGCTTCGCCCGCGAGGATCCTCGGGAGGTGTTCCGCGACGAGGCGACGCATGGCCACGCGCCCCTTGAAGTGCAGGCTCTCGATGTCGTCCCAGTCGTTCACGTCGAAGGTGACCGTGCCCATCACGTCGCCGGAGTCCATGCCCGCGTCGTAGCGGAAGAGGTGCGCCGAGAACTGCGGCAGTCCGAGGATGAGGCTCCAGTTCAGCGGCGAACGCCCTCGACCGCGCGGCAGCCCCCACGGACTGCCGTGCATCCCGTACGTCCCGAGGCGCACCGAGTCCAGTACGGCGGCCGGCAGGATGCGCTCCCAGCCGATCACGAACAGCAGGTCGAGCCCCCACCCGGCGATGACCTCGATGTCCTCGGGCGCGAGGGCATAGCGGGTCGCGCGATGCACCGTGAGGGCCTGCGCCTGGGCTGCGTCCGTGAGGTCCGTGTAGTTGGCAACCTCGCTCCGCTCCGCCGTCCGGGGCGCGAGCGTGAGCAGGTGCGTGATCCGGCCCACGTCGGCGAAGTCCGCGAGGAAATCGCGCGATGTCTCCTTCGTCCCGGCCAGCCCGATGCGGAGCGTCACAGCGGGTGCACCGCGCGGTACTCGCCGTAGCCGGTGATCTCGCGTGCCAGTTCCGCATCGAGGGCCGCCGTGCGACGTTGCACCAGGTCGAGGATGCGCGGCGCCTGCTCGATGGCCTTCTCGCCCCACCAGAGCGGGTGCACCAGGACCTGGAGCGTGCGTGTCTCGCCCCACGCGTCCGGGTCGCGGTGCTGGCAGGCGCAGCCCTCGCGCCAGCGCATGTTGGAGTCGGAGATGTAGCGCGTGCGGGGCATCATCAGGTCGGGAGCGTACGTGTTCAGCAGGCTCGCCGGCGCCCAACCCAGGGCGTCCGGCGGCGGGCGGTGCACGGAGAACACGCGCACGGGCGCCCCCGCGATCCGGGCGAGGATGTCCGCCTCCAGGCCAAGCCGCTTCTCCCACCCCGCCTCGCCGGCGAGCAACGGATCGAAGTGCAGCCCCACCTCGTGCCCCAGGGCGACGAGGCCACGGATCGCCGCTGCCGAGGACGGCGCGAAGGCGTTGTACTGCTCCGCCGCGACGCGGAAGAAGTACGTCGCCCGCACCCCGAGGTCCGCCTCGATGCTTGCGAGCATCGGCACCCGCGTCGGGTCCACATCGACGTCATGCCGCAGCATGACAGAGGGGCCATCGCTCCGCGAAAAGAAGTCGTCAAAGGCAACGCCATCGGCCAGCCAACCGCGCAAGATGTCGCGATAGTGGCCCAGTGTGAATTCGCAGGTCATCCCGCTCCCTCGAGGGCGGAGAATACGGCGACATCACGCTAGGAATGCCGGCTGACAACCCAACTTTTCTGACAATGATCCGCTGGCCCACTCGCGAGGTGCGCTACTGGCAGTACCGGTCGCGCCACCGCTCGAAGCCTGCGAGCACCGAGGCCTCCTGCTCCGGGGTCATCGGCGCGGCGACCTCGCCGCCCTCCAGTGGGGGGAAGTCGTGGGGCGTCTTGCCCTCGACGGCGCGCAGCACAGAGGGCAGCATCGCGGCCTGTGTCTCCTCGAGGCGTACCGCGACTTCGAGCAACGTGTCGTCCGGGTAGAGCGGGACGTTGCGCACCTCGATGCACCGCCCGAGGTCGACGCGGCGGTCGATCCAGTGCGCGGTGACGGCGGGATGGACGCCCCGGAGGATGCTCCATTTGAGCGAGTCCAGGCCGCGCACGTCCGGCAGCAGCGCCGGGTGGAGGTTGATCACGCGCCCGCCCGCAGCATCAATGACGTGCGGCTTCAGGATGCGTGCCCCCGCAATGAGCGTGACCTCCGCCTGGCCGAGGTGCGTCCCCGCGTCGTCGTGCGGCGTCACGACGTAGGGGATACCGAGCGCCCGAGCGAGGTCGCGCGTGTGCGGCGGCTCGACGCGTCGAGGTCGCACTCGCAGCGTGGAGGGGCGAGGGGGCAGCGCGACCAGCGGGGCCGCGACCAGCGATGTGACCGTGTGGCCCTCGGCGACCAGGCGCAGGAGGAAGTCGACCGTCTTCTGGTGCGGCGCGTCGTAGGTGAGGAGGGCGACGCGCACGGTCCTACCCCAGGATCTCGCGCAGAGAGGCCACCACGTGGTCCTGCTGCGCGTCCGTCATCTCCGGGAACAGCGGAATCGCCAGCGCCTCCCGCGCCAGGCGTTCCGAGACCGGGAAGGCGCCGCGCTCCGCTCCGACCGCAGCCCATGCCGGCACCTGGTGGAGCGGGTAGGGGTAGTAGACCGCCGTGTCGACGCCTCGGTCCTTCAGGGCTGCCGCCACCGCCTCGCGACCGGCGACCTCGATGACGAAGAGGTGGTAGACGGAGCGGGCGCCCTCGCGCTCGTCCTGCATGCGCAGCGGAAGGTCGGCCAGCATCGAGTGGTACCGCTCCGCCAGCGCGCGACGTCGGTCGTTCCAGCCGTCCAGGTGCGGGAGTTTCACCCGCAGGATGGCCGCCTGCATCGCGTCCAGCCGGGAGTTCTGGCCCAGCACCTCCGGGAAATATTTCTCTTTCCACCCGTGCGTGCGCAGCATCCGCACCCGCTCCCCCACCTGCGGGTCATCCGTGAGCACCATCCCCGCATCGCCCGCCGCGCCGAGGTTCTTCGAGGGGTAGAACGACAGGCATCCCGCCGTCCCAAGCCCGCCCGTCCGACGGCCCCGGTACTCCGCACCGATCGCCTGCGCGTTGTCCTCGATGATCGCGATAGCCCTCGGTTCCGCGAGCGTGCGCAGGGCGTCCATGTCGGCGGGGTGGCCGAAGAGGTGCACGGGGATAATGGCCTTCGTCCGAGGCGTCAGCGCCGCCTCCACCTGCCCCAGGTCCAGGCAGTACGTGTCAGGGTCCACGTCCACCAGCACCGGCGTGGCGCCCACCAGCATCACGGCCGAGCCCGTGGCGAAGAACGTGAACGCTGGGACGATCACCTCGTCCCCCGGCCCGATGTCGAGCGCCCTCAACGCGAGGATGAGCGCGTCCGTGCCGGAGGCCACCCCCACGGCGTGCTCCACGCCGACGTACGCCGCCACCTCGCGCTCCAGCGCCGCCACCTCCGGCCCGAGGATGAACCCATTGGTGTTCAGCACCCGCCCCACGGCCGCATCGATCTCCGCCCGCAGCGGCGCGTGCGTGGCAGCGAGGTCCATGAGCGGCACTCGTGTGGTCATGTGGCCCGTGGCTCCTCGGTAGTCAGCGCGCTGGCCGCATGATCCGCCACCCCCTCGGCCAGCCGCAACTGTTCGCCCGCTGATGGCGAGCGGAGGCGGAAGCAGAGGAGAGCCGAACCAAGCGGCGACTCGGTCGGATGCGATCCCCCTCCGGCCCCCTCCCCCTTTATGGGGGAGGGTTGGGGTGGGGGCGGTAGCCCTCGAAGGTGGGTCTGACTCCGACGTCCCGAGGG
>CAYTRA010000197.1:0-5429 GCA_964439675.1 uncultured Dehalococcoidaceae bacterium | reverse complement strand
CGCTGGGGATGCTGGAACGCAACCCGACGCTGAAGTCCGAGATGGCCGACCTCGAGGCACGCGGCTCCGTGCCGGTGGCGTTCTTCAACTACCCGATGATGCAGGTGGCCAACATCCTGATGCCGAAGGCGCACCTGGTCCCCGTGGGCGACGACCAACTCCCGCACATCGAACTCACCCGCGAGGTGGCCCGTCGCTTCAACCGCATCTTCGAGCGCGAGGTCTTCCCGGAGCCGGAGGGCCTCGTCGGCCGCGTGGCGCGGCTGGTGGGCACGGACGGAAACGCCAAGATGAGCAAGTCGCGCAACAACGCGATCTTCCTCAAGGACGACGCGGACACCGTGAACCAGAAGGTGCGCGGCATGTTCACGGACCCCACGCGCCTCCGCGCCACGGACCCCGGCCACGTGGAGGGCAACCCCGTGTTCATCTACCACGACGCCTTCAACCCGGACGTGGACGAGGTCAACGACCTCAAGGAGCGCTACCTCGTCGGCAAGGTCGGCGACGTCGAGGTGAAGCAGAAACTCGCGCGCGCCCTCAACGCTTTCCTCGACCCGATCCGAGAACGCCGTGCCTACTTCGAGTCGCACCCGAACGAGGTCCGAGAAGCCCTCGCAGACGGCTCCTCGTACTCCCGTGAGGTCGCGCAACAGACAATGGCCGAAGTGCGCGACGCGATGGGGATTAACTACCTGGGGTAAGGGCCCCGGACGCACCGACCGCAATACTTGACCGCTCCTGCCAGGCTATTACGACAGTCATACGGATCGATCCGGAAGAGGGCCGGATCAGTGCGGGAGCGCTTGATGGAAGTTCACCCCTGCTCAGCGGCGGTTGCGAGAGCTGCAGAGTTCGCGAAGTCAATTCGTTGAGGCGAGATCCCCGCGGGCGTGGGTTGCTCACCCTCGAGTGGCACCTCGCAGGCGCGGCGCTAGCCCTGGCAAGCCTGATTGGCTGCGCACATGACCAGGGGGCGCAGACGCGATTCGTCATCACATCCGGCCCAGGAAGCGGGAGCGAGGTAGGCAGCCTCGGCGAGATGCAGGCGAGTCTCTCGTTTCACTTGCTCACTCCGGTACCGGACCTAGCGGGCGAGCCGCTCTCTGCTATCGAGGCCATTCCAAGGGAACCCGCGCAGGCCGTGTATTTCTATGGGGGCGATCCGGAGACTCGGGACGCGGTCGCCGAACTCGTTCAGACGAAAGGGACCGGCATGCCTGGGCCCGCGAGCCGGGCCCGGGTAGCAGTGCGCGACTTCGAACTTGGGCGCACTCATTACCGCTGGTCAGCGTGCGGCGACAACTTCGTATTGAATGTGCCGACGGGGTACAACCCCGACGCCGCCTGGGATGTGGTCGACCAGGTCAACGCGACCTGTCCGGACGGCTGACCCCGCTCGCCACACACCGCAAAGGGCCGCCCTCTCGGGCGGCCCTTTCGGCGTGCCTCGATCCGTCGAGGGCTACCGCTGGTCGAGGGGGACGAAGTCGCGGTGGTCCTGGCCGGTGTAGATCTGGGCCGGGCGGAAGATGCGGTTGCCGGACTCCCACTGCTCACGCATGTTCGCGGTCCAGCCGGCGGTGCGGGAGGCGGCGAAGATGGGCGTGAACAGGTCGATCGGGATGCCGATGGCGGCGAACACGCAGCCGGAGAACAGGTCCACGTTCGGGTAGAGGCCGCGGTGGCCCAGGCGCTCCGTAGCCACCTTCTCCACGGTGAGCGCGATCTGGTAGAGGTCGTGCTCCTTGCTGCCGGGCTTGATGACCTCGTCCGCCAGGGTCTGGATGACCTTGGAGCGCGGGTCCTTCACGTGGTACACGCGGTGGCCGAAGCCGGGGATCTTGTACTTGTCGTCCAGCAGGCGCTCGATCTTCTCTTCCGCCTTGGCCGGATCCGCGATGTCCATGAACAGGCGCAGGGACGCCTCGTTCGCTCCGCCGTGCGCGGGGCCGGACAACGCGCCGATGGCGCTGGACACGACGGCGTTCGGCTCCGCCTTGGTGGACGTCACCACGCGCGAGGTGAACGTGGACGCGTTGCCGGCGGAGTGGTCCGCCTGCAGGATGAGCAGCGCGTTCATCACGCGCTCGTCCTGCTCGCTCGGCTCCTTGCCGGTGATCATGCGCAGCATGGAGCGCGCCTGCGACTCACCCGGCCGGGCGCCCTCGTGCGGTCGGCCGTCGATGGCCTCCGCGATGACGCCGACCAACTGGCCGACCTTCGCTACGAGTTGCAGGCCGCGGGTCTGGACCGTGTCTACTTTGCGCTCGAAGTCGTTGTCCATGGGGCCCAGGACCGCCGCGGCGGCCTGCAGGGCGAACATGGGGTGGGTCATGCGGGCGGCGTTGCGCGCCAGTTCGATCTGCTCGTCCGTGAGCGTCCGGTACTCCTCGAAGAGGCGGACCATCTCCTCCACCCGCGCGCGGGAGGGCAGTTCGCCGTCGAAGAGGAGGGCGACCACTTCCTCGAAGGTGACACCCGGCTGGGTGAGGTCTTCGATGGAGTAGCCACGGTAGGTCAGACGCCCCGCCTGGCCGTTCACGAGGGAGATCGCGGACTCCGCGATCGGCACGCCCTCGAGTCCGGGTGTGTAGTTGGGGGTGTCAGTGGTCATCGTTGGCTTCCAATCTGTGCCCGGAGCACCCAGCGCAACGGCTGCCCTCCGAGGTGTTCGGTCAACGACTCGGACAAGTCCGGCTGGCGACTGCCGCGCGTCCCGCGGAGGAGCCGGATGTGGGCCGTCCCGCTCGCAGCATAGCACCAGTGAGCAGGCGCTACGCGTCCTCCGCGACACGGTATTTCGGTCGCTTCATTCGTAATTGCGAGGCGCCCCGGGGCAGCCTACCGCGTCGACTGAGCGTGCGCTATTCCGATGTTCGTGATGGGGCAGGTCGCCATTGGATCACACGACGCCTCGACGGCTGCTCCCGCCCACTGCCCTCACTCGACCGGCGGTGAGGTGTCCTCGTAGCCCAGGGAGCGGTAGAGGGCGTCCACCAAGGCGATGTTGCGGGGATCGCGCCAGGAGCGGCCCGCCTGGTTGCAGACGTAGGAGAACCCCAGGCGGTGCTCCGGGTCGCACGTGCCCATGACGGCGCCGTTGCCGTAGTGCCCGAAGGTCCGAGGGTTGGGCCCCAGGGGCCGGACGCCGGGAATCGCGATCTGGAAGCCGAGCCCGAAGCGCGTGGGGCGGCCCAACACCAGGTCCTCCCCGTCCGACTCGATCTCGCGGGCGCGGTCGCGGAGGGCGGGTGAGATTATGTCGCCCATCGCGAGCGCACCGAAGATGCGGGCGATGGCCCTCGCGTTGCTGTGCGGATTCGTCGAGGGGAACTCGGCAGCCCTCCACACCCGCGAGGTGACGCCACCAGGGGCCGCCGCGGGGTTGCGGGCTACCTGCACGCGCATGAGGTCGAGCCCGGTGGCGGTCGCCGGGTCGATCGTGGCCGCCGGGCTGCGAGGGGGCACGACCTCGCCGGGGGCGGGCTTGTACGGGACCCACTCCGCGGTGCGAGCGTCGTCCTCTGGCGCGGTGCCGATGATGAACTCCACGCCGAGTGGCCCCGCGATGTCCTCTGCGATCACGTCGCGAATGCGGCGTCCGGTGACGCGCCGGACCACCTCGCCGAGCAGGAAGCCGATGGTGTTCGTGTGGTAGCCGTGCGCCGTGCCCGGCTCCCACCACGGACGCTGCTCCGCCAACGCCTCGACCATGGTGTCCCACGAGGTGAGATGGATGCCGGGCTCCAGCGGCTTCTCGACGGAGGGCAACCCTGCCCGGTGCGACATGAGCACGGAGATCGGGATGTCGCCCTTGCCGGCCTGCGCGAACTCCGGCCAGTAGCGGGCTACGGGCGCATCGATGTGCACGAGGCCCGCCTCGACCTGCATCAGCACGGCCAGCGCGCTCATCGCCTTGCCCACCGACCACACGGGCGAGATGGTGTCGCGCTGCCACGGCACGGTGCGCGCGCCGTCCTGGTGGCCCGCCCAGAGGTCCACCACCATCTCGCCCTCCACGCAGAGGGCTACCGCGGCTCCGATGTCACCTCGGTCGGTGAAGTTGGCGATGAACGCGTCGCGGACTCGGGTGAAGCGGTCGTCGCAGTGGCCGTGGACATCGGGGGCTGTGGTGGTGGTCATAATGGGCGCGATTGTATGCCCGTGCTGCCAGGTTGCCAGCGGGACTGCCTCGCCTCGGTGCTACTGTCCGCGGCGAGGAGGCGAGCCGATGGCGATCGAACCGTACAAGCTCGACAAGGAAGAGCGGGAGCACGCGCTGACGCGACTCGGCAACTACCTGCGCTCCGAGCGGGACGAGGAGTGGGGCGACCTGGCGGTGATGCTGCTGCTCGATGACTTCGAGGAGCAGATCGGGCCGCTCTACTACAACCGCGGCATCGCCTCCGCGCAGAAGGCGGCGAGGGAGATGGCGGACACGTACGACGTAAACCTGGAGGCGCTGAAGCGCCTGCCGCCCTCACCACAGGGCCGGTAAGAAGGAGGCTCTCGATGGTCGAACCGATCGGGCTCCGCGAGTTCCTCGATGCCGAGGGCGCCGAGGACTGGCGGCTGCTCTGCAATGGCGCGACGGCATACTTCCGCACGGGTACCCTCGCGGATGGAGCGCGCCTCGCCCAGGCGATTAGCGAGATCGCCGGGATCGAGGGTCACCCGCCCGCCATCGACATTCGGCCGGACGGTGTCACGGTCCGCCTCATCACCCTCACGGACGACTACTACGGCCCCAGCCAGGCCGACCTGGAGATGGCACGGGCGGTCTCCGCTGCTGCGAAAGCCCTGGGATTCCAGGCGGACCCGTCCGCGGTGCAGGACATCCTCGTGGTCCCGGGCGCTCCCAACGCCGCAGAGATCGTGCCCTTCTGGCAGGCGGTCCTCGGCTACGAACCCCGGCCGGACAGTCCCGAGGAGGACCTGGTCGACCCTCGAGGAATCGGGGCGCCGTTCTGGTTCGAGGCGATGCAGGAGCCTCGGCCTGACGGTGGAGGCGCGATCCACATCGCCGTCTGGCTACCCGAGGAACAGGCAGAGCAGCGCGTCCAGGCGGCCCTCGCCGCCGGGGGACGCATCGTGCGGGATGAGTTCGCCCCGACGTGGTGGACGCTGGCCGACGCCGCGGGCAACGAGGCGGACATCTCCACCGTCGCCGGGCGCGGCTGACCGGACACCTGGAGCACACGCGAAGCGGGGGCGCCAGGCGCCCCCGCTTCAGTTCTTGCGGCCGTGCGTCGCTAGTGAGCGGCGCCGCTGGCGTCCACGTCCCCCGCCTGGAAGATGCCGAGGGCGCCCTTCCCGACGTTCGAGAACTTGTGGGTGACGATGAGGTACAGGCCCTCCTCGTCCATCTCGAACTCCACGAAGCCTCCCTGCGCCGGTTGCAGGTCCAGCGCCTGCGCGCCGCCCTG
>CAYTRA010000196.1:0-5453 GCA_964439675.1 uncultured Dehalococcoidaceae bacterium | reverse complement strand
GGCTGGCAGTCCAGACGGAGGACCACCCGCTGGACTACGCCGTGTTCGAGGGCCTCATCCCGAAGGGCCAGTACGGCGCGGGCGAGGTCATCGTCTGGGACCGCGGCACCTACTCCCCTGACGAGGACGGCCGCCTGGTCTTCGAAGACCGCGCCGAGGCCAGCCGCCGCATGCGTGAAGCAATCGCCAACGGCAAGATCTCGGTCACCATGCGCGGTCATCGCATGAAGGGCTCATGGGCCCTCGTGAAGACCAACCAGGCGCCCGACTCCTGGCTCGCCTTCAAGCACAAGGACGAGGCCGCCACCGGCGAAGACCTCGCCGAGAAGTACCAGGACTCGGTCCTCACCGGCCTCACCATCGCCGACCTGCAGGGCGGGCGGAAGTTGCCCTCCGTACCCCCTCCGCCCCTCCGCCCGCACGAACTACCGGGGGCGAAGCGCGCGCCGATGCCCGACAAGGTCGAACCGATGCAGGCGCACGAGAGTCGCGAGCCCTTCGACCACCCCGACTGGATCTTCGAGCCGAAGTTGGACGGCATCCGCGTCGTCGCCACCCTGGACGAGGGCAACGTGCGCCTCGTCACCCGCCGTGGGAACGACGTCACCCCGCAATACCCGTCGCTCGTCGCGTCCCTTTCGAGGCAGCCCGCCAACCACGCGATCTTCGACGGCGAGATCGTCGCCTTCGATGAGCGGGGCGTGCCCTCGTTCGAGACGCTCCAGCAGCGCATGAACCTCACGAACCCCGTGGAGATCCGGCAGGCGGAGAAGGACTACCCCGTGGTCCTCTTCGTTTTCGACCTGCTGCACGTGGACGGGGTGGACCTCCGCCGCGTCCCCCTGCGTGACCGCCGCCCAATGCTGGAGCGGACGCTGATGCCGCAGGGCAACGTCCAGTTGGTGGAGCAGTTCCAGGTGGACGGCATCGCCGCCTTCGAGGCGGTCGCCGCGCTCGGCCTCGAAGGGCTCGTGGCGAAGAAGCGGGACTCCACCTACGTCAGCGGCACGCGCTCGCCGTCCTGGGTGAAGGTGAAGAAGCGCATCACGGACGAGTTCATCGTGGTCGGGTTCACCCCGGGCCTGAACTCGCGCTCCAGCACCTTCGGCGCGCTCGCCATCGCCACCCGCAACACCGAGGGCGACCTGGTGCCGGTCGGCCGTGTCGGCAGCGGCTTCGACGAACGCCTGCTGCGCCAGTTGCGCGCACGCCTCGACACCATGGTCGTCGACGAGGCTCCGCTCACGCTTCCGCCGGATCTGCGCAAGGACGTGACGTTCGTGCGCCCGGAGATGGTGGTGGAGGTGGAGTACGCCCAGATCACCGCGGACGGCAACCTGAGGGCGCCCGTCCTCAAGCGCGTCCGCGACGACAAGCCGGCCGCCGCGGTGCGCTCGGTACCCCTCGTCACCGCGCCGGCCGCCACCACCATCGAGGACGACGGCCGTTCCGTGCTGGAGCAACTGGAGCGCCTCAAGAAGCAGGGCACCATCGAGGTGGACGGCGCACAGGTCAAGGTCACGAACCTGGACAAGGTGATGTGGCCGGAACACGAGGGCCAGCGTGCCCTCACCAAGCGCGACCTCATCGCTTACTACGCCCGCATGGCGCCATACATCATCAACCAGGTGCGCGACCGCCCCCTCACCATGACCCGCTACCCCAACGGCATCGATGGCTCGTACTTCTACCAGAAGCACGTGGACGACCCGCCGGACTACATCGACTCCGTCATGGCGCACACGGAGAGCGGGGGCGGCGACCAGCAGTACCTGCTGGTGAACAACGTGGCCACGCTCGTGTGGCTGGCGCAGATGGCCGACCTGGCGCTGCACACCTCGTTGGCGCGGGTCTCGCCGGAGCCGGACGGTCATCACCTCTCGCGCGATTTCACCGGCTCCAAGGCGCAGGTGCAGGAGTCGCTCCTGAACTACCCGGACTTCGTCCTCTTCGACCTCGACCCCTACATCTATCGAGGTGACGAGAAGAAGGGCGGCGAACCGGAGTTGAACCGCCGCGCCTTCGAGGCGACGTGCGAGGTTGCGGGCTGGCTGAAGGAACTGCTGGACTCCGCCGGCATGTCCTCCTTCGTGAAGACCTCCGGCGCCACCGGCCTCCACATCTACGTCCCCGTCGTCCGCCGCTACGACTACGAGACCATCCGCGAGGTGGCGCACACCCTCGGTGGCTTCCTGGTGCGAGGGCATTCGAAGCAGGTGACCATGGAGTGGGTGACGGAGAAGCGGCGCGGCAAAGTCTTCTTCGACGCGAACCAGAATGCCCGCAACAAGAACCTGGCCTGCGCCTACTCGCCGCGCTCCAAGCCGGGCGCTCCCGTCTCCATGCCTATGCGCTGGGACGAACTCGGCAAGGTCTACCCGACCGAGTTCACCATCCTCAACGCCCACGAACGCGTCGAGAAGGTGGGCGACCTCTGGCAGCACATCCTGGACGCCAAGCACGACCTGGACACGCTGCTAGGGGAGTAGGGCTGCGTACGCGACCTCCGCCGGTTCCGAACCGCGCAATCCCGCTCGTCCTGAGCCTGTCGAAGGACCGGCCGAAGGCCAGGCGACAGCCCGCATCGCAATCCCGCTCGTCCTGAACCTGTCAAAGGACCGGCCGAAGGCCGGCGACAGCCCGCATCCGCAATCCCGCTCGTCCTGAGCCTGTCGAAGGACCGGCCGAAGGCCGGCGGGATTGCCGCGCACCGCCCTCGATGTTCCGCCTACCCGCTCCGCTCTCGCGCCATGAACACTTCGAGGCGCTCTCGCTGCTGCCCCGACGCGTCGAAGTTCGCTGGAGCAAGCCAGCCCTCCAGCGCCGCGCGGATCGAGGGCCATTCCGCGTCCGTGATGGAGAGCCAGGCAGTGTCGCGATTGCGGCCCTTCACGACCACGGCGTTCCGGAACACTCCCTCGAACGTGAAGCCGAGGCGTTCCGCCGCGCCCCAGGAGGGCGCGTTCTGCGCGTGGCACTTCCACTCGTAGCGGCGGTAGCCGTACTCCCCGAAGACGCGGCGCATCATCAGATACATCGCCTCGGTGGACGCGGGCGTGCGCTGGAGCAGCGGCGTGTAGTTGAGGTGGCCCACCTCGATGACCCCATGCTCCGGCACGATCCGCAGGTACGAGGCCACCCCGACGGCCTGGCCGGAGTCCTGCCGGACGATGGCGTAGAACTGCGGGTCGCGTTGCCGCGAGCAATCCTCGACCCAGGCGCGGTGCGCCGCCTCGTCCCCGAAGGGGCCATACGGGAGGTAGGTCCAGTTGCGCCCCTCCGGGTCGAGCGCCTGCGCGGCCCAGAGGTCTGCCCCGTGGCGGTCAGCATCGAGGGGCTCCAGGCGGCAGAGGCGGCCGGCCATCGGCTCGGGCGTGGGGAACGGACGCGTCGTCCAGCCCTCGATGGGTGCGCCCACCGGCTGGCCCAGCGCGTTCACGTACTCGGATGGCAGTCCCGGCATCGCCCGGCTCCTCGCATGCCCGCCAGATGAGCCTCGGATGGTACGAACACGGCCGTGTTCGCGCGAGAGCAAGGGCGCAAGCGACCTCGGAACGTCCGTGCCTGCCCCGTCGCTCATTGGGGTTCCCCCCGATTCGGCCGTCGTGCACGTCCCCATAGCCTCGGACGAGAACCCCGAGGGCTACCCGCACGTCGAGTAGCCGCACGGGAACGAGGTTGGTGATGACGCAGCGCCCCTTCGAGATCCCATCGTGGGCACCGGTGGCCGCACTGGCGGTGCTGGTCGTGTGGGCCGCGAGCATCTGGTGGATGGTCGCCAACCTCGAAACTGGCGGCGACACCAGCGCCCTCCATGACGGCGTGAACACGCTCCAGGGCGAGATGGAGACGCTCGCCACCCGCGTCGACGCCCTCTCGTCCGAGGTGAGCCGACTCTTAGATGAGCGCGCCGCCCTCCTGGACCGCGTCGACGACCTAGAAGGCCAGGCGCTGGTAGCGGCCGCGCAGGCGGAGGCTGTGGACGAGGAACCGGCGGTCGAGGAACACCCGCTCTACACGGCCGGCAGGGACCTCTACAACTGCCGCGCGTTCGCCTCATGGGACGAGGCGCAGGAGGCGCTGCGGGTGAACGGACCCGGCGACCCGAACCACATCGACACGAACGGCAACGGCATCGCGTGCGAGGACATCAAGTTCGGCACCACCACCGCATCACCGCCGCCAGCGGCGACGCCCGTGGCCACGGCCACCCAGCAGGGCATCACCGCCGAGTAGCCGCTACCATCGCCGCCGCCATGAGCGACGGCCCAACCCCTCCGGCCCCCGTCGGGATCGACGACCACGACCCCGCGTGGCCCTCGATCGCTGCGCGCCTTGCGAGCGCCATCGCCGAGGCGTGCCGTGGCGCGCTGCTGGGCGTGGAGCACATCGGGAGCACCTCGGTCGCTGGGCTCGCCGCGAAGCCGGTGATCGACCTGATGCCAGTGCTCCGCCACTTCGAGGACGGCGAGCGCTGCGTGCAGCCGATGCTGGCGCTGGGCTACGACTATCGAGGTGAGTACGGCATCCCCGGCCGCCACTACTTCACCGGCCGCGACGTCCAGTCCGGCCTGCGCGTACACGTCCACATGCTCGTGGAGGGCTCCCCGGAGTACCGGAACCACCTGCTGTTCCGCGACTACCTCCGCGCCCACCCGCACGAGGCCTCCGCCTACGCCGAGGTGAAGCGAGAGATGGCGCGCCGCTACCGCGACGGCCGGCCGGCGTACACGGACGGCAAGGCCGGTTGGGTGGAGGCAGCCATCGAGCGCGCTCGGGGATGGGCAGCCGTCGATGATGGCTAGTCGATGCGCCCCCGGGCGGCGCTAGCGGTGCGCATGGCGTCGGAGACGGCGCGCACATCGTGGACGCGCACCACGTGGGCGCCCCACCAGGCGGCCAGCGCGTTGAAGGCCACGGTCGCCTCCAGGATGCCCGGTGCCTCCTGGTCGTAAGGCTGCCCGGCCAGTTCCGCCAGGAACCCCTTGCGCGAGGCCGAGATCAACACCGGGTAGCCCTCGGCGACGAGCGCCGGCAGCCCTCGGAGGAGGCGCGCGTTGTCCTCCGCCGACCGCCCGAAGCCGAAGCCGGGGTCGAGCCACACCCGCACGCCCTGCGCCTCGAGCGCGCGCGCCCGCTCGACCAACGAGGCGCGCACCTCCGCCTCGATGTCCTCGTAGGCCTGGCTGACCTCGCGGTGGTGCTTGGGATCGCCGCGCATGTGCATCACGCAGCCGGGCAGGCCGAACTCGCGCGCCACCTCCACCATCTCGGGGTCGGTGAAGCCAGTCACGTCGTTCAGGAGGTGCACGCCCGCCTCCGCGGCGGCTCGCGCAACAGCGGGCGTCCACGTGTCCACGGAGGTCAGGACGCCCTCGGCGGCGACGGCCTCGATGACCGGCGCCACGCGCTCGATCTCCTCCTGCGCCGTCAGGTCGCGGGCGCCCGTGGCG
>CAYTRA010000195.1:0-5460 GCA_964439675.1 uncultured Dehalococcoidaceae bacterium | reverse complement strand
GCGCACTGCTGGTCTCATGGCTGATGGACCACACTCGCGAGGAGATTTACCACGCGGCCCAGGCGCAGGGGCACTACTTCGGGTACCTCGCCACGATCGACGAACTGCATCATCTGCCCCAGTTGGTCGCCCGCGACTTCTTCTGCGAGGTGGATCATCCCGTCGTCGGCAGACTGCGATACCCGGGCGGGCCGGCAGCCTTCTCCCTCACGCCGTGGACCGTTCGGCGCGCTCCCGTGCTGAACGAGCACCACTCGGAGCGGGAAGCCCTCACCCGGCGCACGGTTCCCGATGGCCAGGCACGCGCCGCGGCGACACCGGGGGCTGCGACACCGGGGCAGCCCCTGGCGGGGATACGCGTCCTCGACCTCACGAGGGCCTGGGCGGGGCCGCTTGCCACGAAGTTCCTCGCGGACCTGGGGGCGGACGTCGTCAAGGTGCACGCCATCCAGGTCGCGAACCCGCAGTGGAACCCGACGAACTCCGCCTACTTCCGTTACCTGGACGGCACGAAGCGCACGATCGGCATCGACTTCAGCACGACCGAGGGACAGACGCTCATCCGCCGACTGGCGGCGAACGTGGACGTGGTAGTCGAGAACTTCTCTCCGCGGGTCCTGCCCCGGTTCGGGCTGGACTACCCCGCTCTGGGCGTCGAGAACCCACGCCTGGTCATGGTGTCGATGCCGGGGTTCGGCTCCACCGGGCCTGAGGCGGGCTACCGCGCGCTCGGCGAGACGATCGAGGCACTGAGCGGTGTGATGTCGCTCACCGGCTATCGGGATGAGGACCAGCCGACCAAGAGCGGCGTGAACTATGGCGATCCCATCGCCGGCGTTACTGCTGCGGCCTCCGCGGTCATCGCCCTGCTCTACCGGGAGCGCAGCGGCCGAGGGCAATGGGTCGATGCATCCCACCTGGAGGCGACGGTGAACTGGGCCGGGGAGTGGGTGGTGGCGCACAGTTCCACGGGTGCTCTTCCGGAGAGCCAGGGAAACGGGCATCCTCGGCGTGCGCCGCGCGGCGTCTATCCGACGGACGCTGACGACACATGGGTCGCCCTGGCCGCGACTGAGCAGGAGCAGTGGCGAGCCCTCTGCTCGGTCCTCAGCCTCCCCGTCGAATCCGACCTCGGCCCGCACGAGCGCCTGAGACAGCGGGATGCGTTGGACGCGGCGATCGCGCAGGGCACGCGGCGGTGGGAGGCGTCCGCCCTCGTTGAAGCGCTTCAAGACGCAGGCGTTCCGGCGGAGCGGGTGGCGACCGCACGGGACGTCCTGCAGGACACGCTCCTGGAGAGCCGTGGCTTCTGGGTGCCCATGGTTCCGAAGGGCTCCACCGTCGAGGGATATCGGTACAACCGCATGCCCCTCCGGCTGGGCCCGAACACTCGAGTGCCCACGGTCCCGCCGGGATTCAGCGAGTCCCTGGATGAGGTCCTGCACGAGTGGGCCGGGATGTCATCGGAGGACGTTGACCGCCTGGTCGACCTCGGCGCCGTCAGCCGGTCGCCGCAGGCAACGGAGCGGACAGACCTGCGACTCTAGTTGCCGGAGCGGACGTCGTTCAGGTGGTTGGGAACGTTGCGTCGGTTCGCGTGGCCCTCCACGGGCGCACGCCCGACGGATTGGCGCTCGAGCCAGATCGCCTGTCGCGGAGGCGCGTTGGGGTCCGGTGGCGTGCCGTGGATCCAGTCGATGAGGGAGCACGCGAGGTCGCGCCCCAACGCCTCGACGTCCACGGCGATCGTGCCCAGCCACGGCGCGTAGCCGCGCGCCCAGCGTGACTCGGAGAAGGAAACCAGCGACACGTCGCCCGGCACGGACTTGCCGAGCGTGCGCAACTCCTCGAGCACAACCGGCGCCGACCGGTAGTCGACGAACAACGCGGTGACGGGATCTGGGCCAGTCAGCATGTCTCTGACCACGCTGCGCACACGCGAGTCGTCCTGTGGTTCCCCGACGGTCTCCACTCGCAGCGAAAGGTCAGGCAGCCCCGTCTCGTCCAGCGCGTCCTGCAGTCGGCGCGGGCGCCGGACCAGTCCCACGACGCTGCGGACGTATCCGAACCGGCGGTGCCCCAGCGAGACGAGTCGCCGAACGGCTGAGTTGACGGCTGTCGCCTCAGATCCGGGATGCACGGGGACCCACTCGTTGGCAGGGTGCCGGCTGTAGAGCGCCAGGACGGGGATGCCTGCCGTCCGATAGTCGTCCAGCAGGCCCTTCAGTTCGCCCGGCGAGTCCAGCAGCAGGCCATCCACCCGTCGCTCGAAGAAGCGATCTACGAGCATCTCGTATCGCTCGTCATCACCCTGCGCATCCGACACCACGAGGCTGTATCCACGCTCGAAACTCTCGTGTCCTAAGCCTCGTAGCAAGTCGAGTTGTCCTGGGTTGTCGATGTTGTGGTAGACGATGCCGATGGTGTGCGTCTCTGATCGTCGCAGGCTCCGTGCACCGAGGTGCGGCCGATAACGGAGTGACTGCGCCGCAGCCTGCACGCGCTGCGCGAGCTCGGTGCGGACTGGTCGTGCCCCGGTCAAGACCCGAGAGGCGGTGCTCTTCGATACACCCGCGACGCGGGCGACATCGTCAAGCGTGGGCGTGCTCACCATGGGCACGTCACTCGGACGGGGTTCCGCATCGGGAGCTTGCATCCGTTCATGATGAGGGAGAACGATTGCTAGGCCAAGCGTGATGACCAGCAACGGGTTGCTCGCGCGGGGTCGGTCGGCGGTCGGCCCTCGTCGTCACGGCGCGGTCACCTCGAGGTCACACCCGCCCTGTACGTTCGTTATGATGCGGGCGATGTCGACCGCGGGCGGTCGGCGAGTGGAGGGGATGCGGCGAGCGCCGCGGTGGTGCTTGATGGACGCTCAGTCGCCCATGGGTTGGAGATCGGACGACACGCCGATGGTCGGGCGCGAGCGCGAGGCGGAGACGCTTGCGCGGCTGCTCCTCTCCGTCGAGGCGGACAAGACTGCGCGCTTTGTGCTCATCAGCGGGGAGCCTGGTATCGGCAAGACCAGGCTGGCGAGCGAGTTCGCGGAGCAGGCGGCCCGCGTCGCGCGTGTGGTCACGTTCCATGCCCGAAAAGACGACGCCCTCAGCATGCCGCTCTGGATGAAGATCGCGTCTTCACTCGGATCTGAGGATCCGGCCACCATCGTCACGGGCCTGAGCCAGGCCGAGATCGACCAGTCCGTTATTCGGTTGAGCGAGGGCGCCGACGGACGTCCGATCGTGCTCGTGGTGGACGACGCCCAGTGGCTCAACTACACGGACGCGAACCTGCTGCGGCGACTGGCCGCGCACCGCGAGGATCGGACGGGGCTGCTCCTGCTGATCGTGTACCGGGACGAGGCGGCCACCTCCGACCCTGAGTTGCAGTCGCTGCTGGTGGACATCACCCGCGAACGTGCACCGCAGCGCATCTCCCTGGAGGCGCTGTCCTCCGACGACGTTGAACGGTACTTGCGGGTAACCCTGGGTGCCGGCGTGCCGGCCGGGCTGCACCTTGCGGTCCACGAGCGGACGGAGGGCAATCCGTTCCTCCTGACGGAGGTTGCGTCGCTGCTGCGGACGGCGCCTGACCACGAGTACCGGGACGCGCTCCGCGCCATCCCGGAGGGCGCCCGACAGGTGCTCGAGTACCGCTTCTCGCGATTGTCCCGCGACAGCACGTCGCTGCTCTCGCTTGCTGCGGTGGCGGGGCCGGTCTTCGATGTCGCGCTGCTCAGCAAGGTCGAGGGCTGGAGTGCGGACCGCGCGTTCGCCGCGCTGGACGCTCCTGCCAGGGAGCGCATGGTGCGTGAGGTAGGGCCCCACAAGTTCCGTTTCAGCCACTCGCTGCTCCGCGAAACGATCCTGGCGCAGGCGTCGCTGGGCGAACAGATGCTGGCGCATGCGCTCATCGCGAGCGCGCTGGAGATCCACGATGCCAACCGCGAGGTCTTCCAGCTTGCGCACCATTACACGGCGTGTGCTGTCCTGGATGCCTCCCACGCTCAGAAGGCGCTCTCCTACCTGGGGCTCGCCTCCAGGCACGCCGAACGGCGGACCGACTGGGAGGCTGCGGCTCGTTGCCACGAGGAGATCGTCGATCAGGCCTCGATTCTCGGGCTTGCGAGCGGAAGCACGCAGTACCTGCGGGCGTTCCAGGATGCCGGCCGCTGCTGGCGACTTGCAGGGCAGCAGCGGCGTGCGTGGAGCCTGTTCATGCGCGGGATCGAGGCGGCGCGGGAGGCGTGTGAACCTGAGCAGGTGGCCGCCTGCACCATCGAGGCGCTGACCGGAAGCGATGCTGCGCCGGCCCGGCGTCGGCAACTGGCCGAGCAAGCGCTTGAAGCGGGCGAGGACCTGCCGGCGGAAGTCCGTGCCCGGCTCCTGATCCTCCTCGCCGGCTACGAGTCGAGCACGGATGCGTCGGCGCATGCGCGGCAGGCGCGCCGCCTGGTGGAACGGCACCGGTTGTCCGACCTATGCGTGGGCCTGTCCGACCGCGACCACTACGAAGCCATGGGAGCCGGAGACCTCAACCTCGCTCGCGCGCATGCGGAGCGGGCTGCGGCCATCGCCGCCCGGGCGGACGATCCTGTCGCGGAGACTCGCTACATGAACCGCGCGGGCGAACTTGCCGTCAGGGCGGGGCGCCTGGGCGAGGCCTGGGGCATCGCCGAGCAGACCCTGGCCCTGGCGGAGCGCTCGCGTCTCCGCAGCATGGCGGACCATGCGCGCTTCACGCTGATGGCCATCGCACTTGCCCAGGGCCGTTTCGCAGCATTCGACCGCCTGTCACGCGACGTGGCGGATTCGCCGGTGGCGTGGCAACTGCGCGCGAGGCGACTCGAACTTGCGGGGGAACACGAGGTGGCGCTCCGGCGGTTGCTCGCGTCCCAGGTCGTCCGCTCGGAACACCCACGAGTGGCCTGGGACTTTCACGGGACATCGGCGCGGCTCGCCCTGGGAGCTGGACTGCGTCCGGACGCACGGATGCATCTCGCCGATTGGATCCGACGGCGCTCGGAGAACCACCATCCGGTCGATCGACACGACGGCCCGGCCGTCATTGGGCTCGCGCTCGCGGAGCTCGGCGATGCGGACGTCGTGCGTGACGTGCTGGAGGAGGCAGAGCGCACACCACTCGCACGCTTCGCCTACACCTCCGCGACGGGACTCGACACCTCGAAGGGCCTCCTCGCCCTCCGACTCGGGGAGTGCGAACGGGCTCGGATGCACTTCGTCCGCGCGCTCGAGTGGGCAATCGACGAGGAACTCGCGGGCGAGGCGGCTGCCGCGATCGCAGGCCTCGGTGCACTGCCCGTCGGGGCCCTCGATGGGGCGCAACAGGAACTCGTGCGGATGGGCACGCGAAGCGCGCGGAGCGGCGAGGAGCACCTCGCGGCCCGTGACGACGCGGCTGCAGCGGAGACCCTCAACCTCTCCGGGCGCGAGATCGAGG
>CAYTRA010000194.1:0-5488 GCA_964439675.1 uncultured Dehalococcoidaceae bacterium | reverse complement strand
GATTGTGACAACAAGAGCATAGGCGGGTGACTCGCCTTGTCAACCCCGGCCTAGAGAAATTCATGCATCTGTCATTGACGCCGCCTCACCGGCGTAGATGCATCCTCACCGGGGTCGGACATTCGCCCTCACTCTCCCCGCCGCGCCACCCACACCATCTCGGTGGAGGCCTCCCCGAACGGCGAGCGGTCGAAGCCACCGTACAGAGCCAGCACGTCGAATCCGCAACGTTGTAAGAGGTGCTCCATTTCGAAGCGGTGCACATACCGCAGAGTCACCGAGGTTCGCCGCCACCCGCCTCCAGCCTCCCGCACCCGCAGCCGCGAGGTCACCACCTGCGCCGAGGGCTCGTAGTCGTGCTGCGCCTGCACGTCCCGCTCCGTCGAGGCGCCCCACGGCTCCCACCGCTTGCGCCCGCCTCCGAGCCAGGCGGCGATCTTCGTGATCGAGGGGTTGAACACGTTCAGCGCCAGCACGCCACCCGGCCGCAGCGCCGTCCGGCACGCCTTGAGGGTCGCCACCTGGTCCTCCACCGTCAGGTTGTGCAGGAACGTGCGGAACGGGATGTTCACCAGCGCCGCCTGCCCTGCCGGGTGCGGCACGCCCCACGAGGCGTACCGACGCATGTCGCCCTCCGCCAGCGTGAGACGTCCATCAAGGCCGGCCTCCGCTGCCTTGCGCCGCGCGATGTCGAGCATCGCGGGCTCCAGGTCCACGCCGTGGACCTGCGCCCCCGCCTGGGCGCACGGGATGGCGATGCGCCCCGTGCCCGCACCCAGTTCCACGACAAGACCGTCCGCCTGCCGGGCGAGGTCCACGTAGAACTCGACGTCCCCGGGTACGCCTCGGCTGTTGGCGTCGTACTCCTCCGCCCAGTCGCGGTAGTACGGGTCACCCATCGACGAACTCGTCGCGCAGGAGGCCCATCGCGATCACGTCGTAGTAGACCCCGCCCAGGTAGGCATGCCGGCGCAGGCGGCCCTCCTGCACAAATCCCACCTTCTCATAGGCGCGGATCGCCCGCGTGTTGAAGTCAAAGGTGTCCAGGAAGACGCGCTCCAGCCCCATCTCGTCGAAGGCGAACCGACACACGAGGCGCAACGCCTCGGTGCCGTAGCCTCGGCCCCGATAGGCCGGGTCACCGATGAGCATCCCGACCTGGCAGCGGCGTGCCTCGGCGTTGAACTGTCGCAGCTCGATGCTTCCGATGAGGACCGGCGTCGGTCCGTCCGTGGCCTCCACCACCAGGAAGACACCGTCGTCCCAGGAGGTCTTCTGCCGCGGCCGCAGGAACTCCTCCTGCGCGGCGAGCGAGATCGGGTAGGCAGTGCCGCCGATCAAGTGCCGAGTGTCGGTGTCGTTCATCCACTCCTGGAATTGCGGAGCCGTCGTCATGTCGGGTGGACGCAGGCGCACCCGCGTCCCTTGCAGCAGCACGTTCGCTTGGCTCACGCAAGCACCGCCAGTTCCCGCAGGTCCCGAGGTGAGCCGTGCAGCGCCTCGAACTCCTCGCGCGAGATGGACATGTAGGCGGCGTCTGCGATGCGCCCGCCCTTGAGGATCGACCCGCGTTTCGTGCCCTCGTCCACGAATCCGAGGCGGCGATAGAGGTCATGCGCGCGCTCGTTCGTGTCCAGCACGTCCAGGCGGATGTGCAGCAGGTTCATCTCCCAGAACCCGAAGCAGCTCGCCGTCCTCACCGTGTCGTACCCCAGCCCCTGTCCCCACAGGTGCTTCGCGCCGATCACGATGCCCAGCGTCGCCCAGCGGCTCTCGTAGGACGCCCCGTGCAGCCCCACCGTGCCTATGTGCTCCCCCGTCTCCCGCACCTCGATGGCGAACACGACGTCCGAGTAGCCCACGCGCAACGCCAGGCGCTCCAGGATCTCGCGCTCCGCCTCGCGGCCCAGCGGGTAGCGGGCGCTGATCGTGCGGGTGACCTCGGGGTCGTTTAGCCACTCCACGTAGCGGTCCAGGTCCTCCGGCTCGATCGCGCGGAGGCTGACCCGTTCGCCCTCGTACGCCATGCACTCCTCCTAGAAACAGGACGGCCCGCCTGGGTGGCGGGCCGTTGGTTCGACTGACGGAAGTGGTCGAGAGATCAGAGACGCCTGTCGCCGGCCCGCCGCCGCGGATCAGTCATCGCCGGAATACCGGCGTGGACGGACGTGGCACCGAAGAACACATGCGACATAGTCGAGGGAGCGTACGAACCTGCCCTACTGCGGTCAATCGAGGGCGATCGACGGCACCCGCCCCCGTCGCGCCACCCTCGATCCCTCGTACACTGAGGATCCCCAGAGCCCGCCGGGAAGCTTCCATGCCCCTCGACGATCCGAGCGTCCTCATCGCCCGCACGGCCGCCGCCCTCCGGGGGCCGGATGCGGCCGCGGAGGAGGCCGCACGCGCGAGACAGGACACCCTCACGAAGCCGCCGGGCTCGCTCGGCCGGCTGGAGGCGCTTTCGGTACGCCTCGCGGGGATCACGGGGCAGGCGCGGCCGCACCTGGACCAGCGTCTCGTGGTGGTCGCCGCCGGCGACCACGGCGTCTCGCTGCGAGGCGTCTCCGCCTACCCTCGCGAAGTCACGGTGCAGATGGTGCAGAACTTCCTCGGGGGCGGCGCCGCCATCAACGTGCTCGCCCAGCACGGTGGCGCTCGGGTGCGCATCGTCGATGCCGGGGTAGCCCTCGAGACGCCGGAGCACCCGGATCTGCTGCGCCTGCGCCTCGCCCCCGGTACCGACGACATCACGCAGGGTCCCGCCATGTCGCGCGCCCTCGCCGAGCGCGCCGTCGCCGAGGGCATCGCATTGTTCGAGGCCGAGCGCGCCGCCGGGCTGGACATCGTGGCGTGCGGCGAGATGGGGATCGGCAACACCACCCCGGCAGCGGCCATCATCGCGGCCGTCACCGGAAAGCCCGCCGGCGCCATGACCGGACGCGGCACCGGCATCGACGACGAGGCCTTCCGTCTGAAGATCCAGGCCGTGGAGCAGGCGCTGCGCGTGAACCGCCCCGACCCCCGAGACGGCATTGACCTCCTCGCGAAGGTCGGCGGCTTCGAGTTCGGCGTGCTGGCGGGCGTCTACCTCGCGGCGGCGGCCGCACGAGTGCCCGCCGTCCTCGATGGCGTCATCTCCACCGCTGCGGCGCTCATCGCGGAAGCAATCGCCCCCGGCGCGCGGTACGCCTTCATCGCATCGCACCGCTCCACGGAGCCGGGCCATGCCGCCGCGCTGGAGCACCTGCGGATGGAGCCACTCCTGGACCTCGGCATGCGGCTCGGCGAGGGCAGCGGGGCGGCGCTGGCGATCACGCTGTGTGTCGCCGCCTGCCGCGTGCTGGACGAGATGGCTACCTTCGACGAGGCTGGCGTCTCCGACTCCACCTCGGTCGTGCGACCCGAGACAGACGCGTGAGGCAGCACGTGAGCCCCGGCACCGAGCCACACGAGGCCCAACGAGGCAACGTCATCCTGCGGCAGTTGAACGGCGCCGTGATCGCCGTGGAGTTCCTCACGCCCGTCCGCTTCCGCAGCGTCCAGACCTACGACGACCGCACCTTCGCGGAGGCGCTGGGTTGGTACCCCTTCGCCGGCTTCTTCATTGGCGTCGCGCTGGCCCTCCTCGACCGGGGGCTGGAGGAGATCCTGCCGCCGGCCCCGGCGGCCGCGCTGCTCGTCGCGTTCCTCGCGCTCGCCTCAGGCGGCCTGCACCTCGATGGCGTGGCCGACACCGCGGACGGCATGGCCGTGCAGGGCGACCGCGCCCGGCGGCTGGGCGTGATGAGCGAGGGCAACACCGGCCCCGCCGGCGTCATGGCGCTCGTCCTGGTGCTTCTGGTGGAGTGGGCCGCGATCTCCTCCCTCCCGCCGGAGGGCCGCACCGCCGCCCTGATCGTCGCGCCGGTGTTGGCCCGCTGGACGGTCGTACCGGTCGGCCTGCTCTTCCACCCCGCCCGCCCTCGCGGCCTCGGCCACTCCATCCACGCTGGCCTGTGGCCCGTCGCCGCCCCCCTCGCGACAGCCATCGCGGCCGTGGTCGCCCTCGTCACGTTCGGGCTCGCCGGGGCGGTGCTGCTGCTCCTGGCCGCCGTGGCCGCCCTCGTCATCGCCGCCGCCGCATCGAGGATGCTCGAGGGCGTCACGGGCGATGTGTTCGGCGCAGGCATCGAGGTAGCCCAGGTGGTCACCTGGCTCGCCATCATCGCCTCAGTCCAACAGGGCTGGGCGGAAGCGCTGCTGTTCTAGTCGTGGGCGACCTCTGGTTCGTCTCCGGCGGTGCGCGCAGCGGCAAGTCCACCTTCGCCGAACGCCTCGCGGCCGGCACGGGTCGCCTCGTCCGTTATGTCGCGACGATGCAGGTCGGGGACGACGAACTCCGCGACCGCGTCGCCCGCCACCGCGCCCAGCGCCCGGCAGCGTGGGAAACCATCGAGGCTCCCATCGACCTCCAGGACGGCTTCGCGGACGCCCCGCCGGAGGCGTGCATCCTCGTCGACTGCCTGTCGCTCTGGGTGACGAACCACCTGCTCGCGCTCGGCACCGAGGAACCCACACCCGAGGACGCCGAGCGCCTCGAGATCTCGCTCGACCGCCAGGTCGAGGCGTTCCTCAACGCCACGAGAGCGCGCCCGGGCCCGACGATCGCCGTCACGAACGAGGTGGGGTCGGGACTCGTCCCGCCCTACCCCCTCGGACGCGTGTACCGAGACGTACTCGGCCGCGTGAACCAGCGCGTGTCACGCGAGGCGGACCGGGCGTGGCTCCTCGTCAGCGGCCGCCCGCTGGAGCTGCCTCCCGCCGGCTGAGCCGAGCGGCTACGCGCCCGGCTTCACCACCATCAGGTAGATGAACGCCGGGTACATCAGCAGCATGATCATGCCCACCATGCGCACCCGGGGGGACTCGAAGGCGGCCTGCACCTCGGCGTTCTCGGTCTCGCCGCGGGCGATCGCCGCATCGGCAGCCGTGGTGAGCGAGCGAGCGTGTCGTGCGAGCACGCCGCCACCGAGGCCCATGGCCACCAGCCACAGCAGGAACGAGGCGGAGAGCCACGCCTCCGAGAACTCATAGTTCGTCTCGATGACGAGCCAGACGCCGATGGCCAGCACGAACACCGCCGACAGGCTGGCGAAGCGACCGCCGAGCGTCTCGAGGCGAGCCGCCATCGCGATGGTGCGCAGGTCCCTCGTGCGTGCGGTAGCCACGCCGATCAGCAGCCCCACGCCGGATCCGAACGCCATCACGACCACGCCCAGGATGTGCAATACGAGCAGAACGTCACGCAGTTCCATGCCGACCTCCGTCTTCCCCGCGCGGCATCATACGCCCGAGGTAAGCCGTGGGGTCAGCATTCGATCCCGCGAACGGGACCAGCGCTCGTCGGCAGGCTCCACCTCCGGCCCCCTCCCCCCTCGCGGGGAGGGTTGGGTGTACTGACCACGGACATGTGAGACGCGGCTGATGGGTGGGAGGCCACCAAGCG
>CAYTRA010000193.1:0-5516 GCA_964439675.1 uncultured Dehalococcoidaceae bacterium | reverse complement strand
CGGTGCGCCGCTCCGAGTGGCCAACGAGCACATGGCTCACGGTGTCCTTCAGCATGGGCGCGGCCACCTCACCGGTGAAGGCGCCCTGCCGCTCCCAGTAGACGTTCTGAGCGCCCACCTGGAGCGCACTGCCCTCCAGCGCGTCGCGCACGTCCGCGAGCCACGGGGCCGGCGGGAACAGGATCACGTCGGCGCCCACGAGGTCAACGAGGAGCGCGCGGAGGGAGGCGGCCAGCGAGCGCGCCTCCTCCCGGGTGAGGTGCATCTTCCAGTTGCCGCCGACGACCGGGATGCGGCGCATGACCTGCCCTCAGGCCCCGTACTTCGCGAGGCGTCCCGCGTGCGCGAAGGCGATGGGTAGGACCTCCTTCGCAAGGATCGTGCCGATCTCGCCCGTCACGCAGTTTGGCTCGCTGAACTGGTGGGCGTGGTCGCGGCGCACGTTGTCGCCCCAGATCAGGAGCGGCACCGGGTGGAACGAGTGCGTCGCCATGGTCGCAGGCGTCGAGTGGTCGCCCGTCACCACCACCACGTTCGGGTTCAGGTCCAGAAGGCCCGGCAGCACCGCGTCGAACTCCGAGATGGCGTCCACCTTGCGGCGGAAGTCGCCGTCCTCGCCCGCGCTGTCGGTGTACTTGTAGTGGATGAAGAAGAAGTCGTAGTCGTCCCAGTGCTTGCGGACGAGTTCCACTTCCTCCTGGAAGGAGTGCGCGCCCTCGATCGAGTCCATGCCGCACAACTTCGCGACGCCTCGGTACATGGGGTAGACCGTCACGGCGGCGGCGCGCAGTTTCCACAGTTCGGGGAACGGCGGCATGTTCGGCCGCTTCGACCAGCCGCGCAGCAGCACGCCATTGCCGCGCTCGCGACCACCGAGGATCTCCCGCGCCTGCGCGATCCACTGCCGCACGAGCGCGGAGGTCTGCTCCCCCTCCGCGGAGGTGGCGATCGCCTCGTGGGGCGGGACGCCCTCGCGCTGGGGGTCGGTCTCCGCGATGGCCTCGCTCAGGCCCTCCCCGCGCAGGACGAGCACGAAGCGCTGGTCCTGCACCGGCTCCACGAAGACCTGCACGCCCGGGAGCGCGATGGCGCGGAGCGCCTCGCACACCTTCGAGGTCTCCTCGGTCGGCAGGCGGCCGGCGCGACGGTCGGTGATGTTGCCGTCCGCGTCCAGGTCGCACAGGTTCCCGCGCGCGGCCACGTCGTTCGGCCCCAGGTCGAAGCCAATGCCGGTCGCCTCCAGGGCGCCTCGGCCGATCTCGTAGACGAGCGGGTCATAGGAGAAGAGGCCAATGTGCCCCGGGCCGGAGCCCGGCGTGATGCCGTAGCCCACGGGGAGCGTGCGGCCCAGGCTGCCGGCTTCCGCCAGGCGGTCCAGGTGCACGGTGTTGGCTTCTTCCAGTTCGGTGCGGCCTCGCGGGCCCTGGACGCCGCCGAGGCCGTCCAGGACGCAGAGGATCACCTTGGTGTCAGCGGGCTGAGAGAGGCGTCTGATCAGGTCGAGGTCCATGGGCACATCCTACCCGGGCTCGGGCGCTCGGTCTGTCTCGGGCGCCCTCGTCGGCCCTCGGGGCTTCCGGCCGGCCTCGACGCATGGGGGCTCGTGCGAACTAGCGGTCGCGGAGGATCTCCACGCCCGGCAGGGCCACACCCTGGAGCATCTCCAGCGACGCGCCGCCGCCGGTGGAGACGTGCGACAGGCGGTCGCTGACGCCCGCCTTGGCCACGGCCGCCGCCGTCTCACCGCCGCCCACCACCGTCGTGGCACCCACCAGGTCCGCGAGGATCTTCGCGATCTCGATCGACCCTCGATCGAACGGTTCGCGCTCGAAGAAGCCCATGGGGCCGTTCCACACCACGGTCTTCATAGGCGCCAGCGCCTCGCGGATGTCCTCCAGGGTCTGCCGCCCCAGGTCCAGGATGCGGAAGCCCGGCGGGATGCGGTTCACGGACACGGTGTTGATGCGCGTGCCGGACGCGTCCGAGATCACCACGTCCGTGGGCATCAGCAGCCGCAGCCCATCCCTCGAGGCGGCCAGACGCATGATCTCGTGCGCATCGTCGATGCGGTCCGCCTCGACGAGGGAGGCGCCGACGTCGATGCCCTGCGCGCGGAGGAAGGTGTTGGCGATGCCGCCGCCGACGCAGATGAGCGAGGTGCGGTCCACCAGGTTCTTGAGGATGCCGAGTTTGTCCGCCACCTTGGCGCCGCCCAGGATGACCGCCATCGGCGGCTCGCCGTTCGTGGCCACCATGCCGACGTACTGGAGCTCCCGCTCCATCAGCAGCCCCGCCACCGCCGGCAGGTAGTACCCCACCCCCACCACCGAGGCGTGCGCCCGGTGGGCAGTGCCGAAGGCATCCGACACGAACACGTCGGCCAGCGAGGCCAGCTGGCGCGCGAACTGCGGGTCGTTGCCCTCCTCCTGCGGGTAGAAGCGCACGTTCTCCAGCAGCAGCAGGTCACCCGGCTCCATGCGGCCAACCGCCGCCTCCACCGCCGGCCCGATGCACTCCGTCACCGACTGCACCTCGCGCTCCATGAGGGAGGCCAGGTGGGCGGCCACGGGGGCGTTGCGGAGTTCCTCCACCACCTTGCCGCCGGGGCGACCTCGGTGGGCGCAGATCACGATGCGGGCGCCGCGCTCCACCAGGTAGCGGATGGTGGGCAGGGACTCGCGCAGGCGGAAGTCGTCCAGGATCTGGCCGTTCTCATCGAACTGGACGTTGTAGTCCACCCGCAGGAAGACACGCTTCCCGCTGACATCGATGTCCCGGACGGTCTTCTTGTCCACCTGGCCTCCTCCGCCGCAGCGGGCCGGTTACTCCAGAAGCGGCCACCGCGGGGCGACCACAGAACGCGTCTCATCACGGCCCGTGAGAACGAGGCGTGCAGGGCCGGGGCCGATATTAGAGACGCTCCGGTTGATGCGGCAATGAGCGCCGGTAGTCGTGCAACACTCGGCGCATCACCTCTCGACGCCGCCCCATCGAGAATGTGCTCGAACCGTCAGGAGGCGCGGCCGACTGCGGCCTCTGCGTACTCCTCCAGCACGTCATACACCGCATTGGGCAGCCCCACACGGTTGATCGCGCCCATCGCGAGGGCCATCTCCTCGCGGGCCATGGCCTCAGTGGCCGCGCGGGCGCCGGTGGTCTCGATCCAGCGCGCCATCGAGTCGATCCGGTCGCCCTCGCCGGGCGGGGTTGCGTAGGCCTCGCGGAACGAGCGTCCGGCCTCGTCCGGCGACTCCAGCGCGGAAATGACGGGGTAGGTCATCTTGCGGGAGAGCAGGTCGTCGCCCACGGGCTTGCCCGTGACCGCCGGGTCGCCCCAGATGCCCAGGATGTCGTCCACCATCTGGAATGCGAGGCCGACGTGGCGCACGTACTCGCGGAGCGCGTGGACGTACTCTGGAAGCGCTCCGGCGACCACACCGCCCACGGCGAACGGCGCGGCGAACATCGCGGCGGTCTTGCCACCGGCCATCTCCAGGTACTCCGGGAGCGTCACGTCCTGCCGTGTCTCGAAGGACATGTCCAGGTACTGCCCGTGCACGAGCCGCATGCACGCCTGGTCGATCTCCTCCATCACCGCGAGGGCTCGCTCGGCATTGAGGCCCGCGTCCCGCATCCGGTGCTGCGCGAGGCGCGCGACCACGAACATGCCGTCGCCGGTGTTGATGGCCTGCGCCGCGCCCGCGAACGTCCAGAGGTTCTTGCGACCTCGACGGAACTCGCTCGCGTCCTCCACGTCGTCGTGGAGCAACGAGAAGTTGTGGACCAGTTCGATGGCGGCGGCGGCGGGCACCGCATGCTCAGCCTGCCCGCCCATCAGTTCGGTGGCCAGCAACACGGCCACCGGGCGCATCATCTTGCCGGGGGAGGCCTCCACCGGCGTCCCGTCCTGGTCCTCCCAGCCCAGGTGGTACCGCATCCAGGCGTAGAGGAGTTCCGGGCGGTCGCCCACTGCCGCGCGCATCTCCGCCTGCACCAGCGGCCGGTAGCGTGCCGCGCGCTCCTGCAGGTCGCTCACCCGCTGCCTCCTCGTCACGCCTCGTGCGGGTCGGACTCGCGCTCCAGCACGAGCCAGGACTCCGCCGCGGACTCTACCGCCTCGCGCGAGTAGAGGAGCGGGCGATAGAACCCGCCCACGAACTCCTCCGCGCAGTCGTCATAGCGAGGATGGCCGGCGATGCCGCTGTTGCCGCCCGGCACCATGAACACCGAGCGGTCCCAGTCCGCCAGGTCCAGCACCTGCCGGTATCCGGGGGCGATGCGGACCTCGTTCACGTCAGTCCACATCACGCCCTGCGCCTGCACCACCGTGTTCACGTCCCCCCCGAACGGCCAGTCCCCTCGGGAGAACAACCGGCCGAGGCCGGGCACACCATCGAGGGGGTGCTGGAGGCGGAGGCGCTGGATGTCGCCCAGCCGCCAGCGCAGCGGGTCCTCGTGCGAGTGCTGGCGCAGCAGCGCCCGCGCTCGTGCAGCCGCGCCGCGCAGGAGGCGGTCGCGATCCTCGGGGCCGTCGAACCAGGGCCGCGTCGCGCGTTCCAGCGCGGTCACCATCGGCGCCTGGAAGCGGTACGCGAAAGCGGAGTTCACCGGGATGCCCCCCACCGCCTGCCCGAGCACGACCCTCGCGAGGGGCCCCGCGATCCGCTCCGCCACGTCCGTCGCCAGCGCTCGATAGGTCGCGTGCACCAGCGCTGCCGCGCCGCTGTCCGCCTCCAGCGCCCCGTCCCAGCCCTCCAGCAGGACGCGCTCCACGCCCTCCACGGCTTCGCGCGCGACCAGCACGTCGCGCAGGCGCAGCAGAAGGCCGGAGTGGCGGTCGGTCTGGATCGTGCTGAACGAGGCCACCGAGTGCTGCTCGCGAGCGTCGAGGAGTGCGCGGATGCGGTCGGCCCTCGCGGGATCGCTCCACTCCTCGCCCAGTTCCATCTCGCCGCCCGGGGCGTTGTTCGCCGAGACGACGACGCCGGAGGCGGGATCGACCACGCGGGGCAGCGCGGAGGCCGGGTACGGCGCGGGCGGGCCCTCAGAGGTCGTCCCGTCCTGCGGAAGCAGGCCCTGCCCGGGGCGTCGCTGTGGCGCCTGGCCGGCGAACCGGTACGCGACGCGGTCCTCCACGCTCGCCATGACGAAGTTGAAGGTGGTGCCGGACCAGTCATCCAGCGTCGCAAGCGCCTCGTCCAGGGTGGTCGCGGTCCAGAGCGCGGTGAACGGGGTGGCCAGGTCGCGCCCTTCCAGCACGGTGTTCCGCAGCGCGACGGCGCGACGTTCGCCCGGCATGGCCGGGCTCACCACCGGGCCGTGACGCGTCACCAGCACGCGCTCCTCCACGGCCGCCTCGTCCTGCACCTCGATGCGTTCGATGACCTCGTGCGCCTCGGCCCAGCCATCCGGCGTGCGGTAGCGGCGGCCGCCGTTGGGCTCGAACTCCTCGACGTAGCAGTCGGCGACGTCGGCCATGCCGGCCGTGACGCCCCAGGCGACGTGCTGGTTGTGGC
>CAYTRA010000192.1:0-5521 GCA_964439675.1 uncultured Dehalococcoidaceae bacterium | reverse complement strand
GCCGCGCAGGAGATCGCCTTCGCCTTCTCCAACGCCCTGGCCTACCTCGAGGAGTGCCGCCGCCAGGGCGGCGACCTGAACGCCAGCGCCCAGCGCGTCTCCTGGATCTTCAACACCCACAACCACTTCTTCGAGGAGATCGCGAAGTACCGGGCGCTGCGGCGGCTGTGGGCGCGCCTGATGGTGGAGCGCTTCGGCATCACCAACGCGCAGGCGCAGATGCTCCGCACGCACACCCAGACCGGCGGTTCCACGCTCACGGCGCAGCAGCCGAAGAACAACATCGCCCGGGCGGCCCTCCAGGCCCTCGCGGCGGTCAGCGGCGGCGTGCAGTCGCTCGCCCTGTCTTGCTACGACGAGGCGCTGGCCCTCCCCACCACCGAGGCGCAGCAGATCGCCCTGCGCACGCAGCAGATCATCGCCTTCGAGTCCGGCGCCGCCGACACCATCGACCCGATGGCGGGCTCCTACTACGTGGAGAGCCTGACCGACCGCCTGGAGGCGGAGGCCCGCCACATCATGGCCCGCATCGAGGACATGGGCGGCTCCGTCCCGGCCATCGAGGGCGGATGGATGCAGGGTGAGATCCAGGAGGCCTCCATGCGCTGGCAGCGCGAGGTGGAGACCAAGGAACGGATCATCGTCGGCGTCAACGAGTACATCGACCCGGACGAGGACGCGACGCCGATCTTCCGCCCTAACCTGGCGGTGGTGGACGCGCAGATCACGCGCTTGAAGAAGGTGCGCTCCGGGCGCGACCAGGCGGCCACAGACGGCGCGCTCCAGCGCCTGCGCGAGGCGTCCCGCGACGACGTGAACCTGATGGAACCGATCATCGAAGCGGTGCGCGCATACGCCACGCTGGGCGAGATGTGCGGCGTGCTCCGCGAGGAGTGGGGCGAGTACGTCCCGCCAACCGTGGTCTAGGGCGGACCACGGCTCACCACGCCTCGCACGGCGTGGTGCGGATCCTGTTTCAACGCGGCCAGTAAGGGCCGTCAAACAACGGCCCCGGGGGGCGGGGCGCGATTCTTCGGGGAGGCATGCAGATGGGGGCACTCGACGGGCAGGTAGCGCTGGTCACCGGCGGAAGCCGGGGGATTGGCCGCGCTATCGCAATCGCGCTCGCGGGCGAGGGCGCGGATGTAGTCATCAACTACACCGCCAACGAGGACGCGGCCAAGGCCACGGCTGCTGAATGTGAGCAGCACGGGGTCAAGACCCTGGTGGTCCAGGCGGACGTCTCCAAGGTGGAGGACGCCCAGCGGCTGGTGAAGACCGCCGAGGACCAGTTCGAGAAGATCGACATCCTGGTGAACAACGCCGGCATCAGCCGCGACAAGACGGTCGCACGCATGGCGCCGGAGGACTGGGACGCGGTGATCCAGACGGACCTGTCGTCCGCCTTCTACATCACCAACGCCGCCGTGGGCGGTATGCGCACCCGCAAGTACGGGCGCATCGTGAACATCTCCTCCATCCAGGGGCAGCAGGGGGCCATTGGCCTGTCGAACTACTCCTCGGCCAAGGCGGGGCTGATCGCCTTCACGAAGTCCGCGGCGCGTGAACTGGCACGGGACAACATCACCGTGAACGCTGTGTGCCCCGGCTACGTGGAGACGGAACTGCTCTCCGGCCTGTCGGATGAGATGAAGCAGACGCTCATCTCCCGCATCCCCATGGGCCGCTTCGGCACCCCGGAGGAAGTGGCAGAGACGGTGCTGTTCCTGGTGAAGCCCAGCGGGAACTTCTACACCGGCGCGCAGATGAACCTGAACGGCGGCGAGTACATGTAGGAGGGGGCGGCCCTCCCGGGCGGCTTCCCGGATTCTTCACCGGGCGCCCACTCAGAAGTTGACCGGTGCGAGCCGCCTCACCCGAGGCGGCTCGTACACTGTTGCCGACTTCTCCCGCCCACAGGCCACCCCGCCCAGCGAGGGGGCCGTCGAGCGCCCTCGGACAGCCCGTGCGATACCAGGTCACGACCGTCGTCATTGGCATCGTCACGTTCGTGGCGCTGGCGGCGGCTGCCTTCTTCATCGCCATCACGCTCTCCGCCGGCGACGACGAGCGCCAGCACGCCGCCGCCGAGGCCGAGTTCGACGCGTTCGAGGCGGCCCTCCTCGCGCGCGCGGACGCCCTCCGCCAGCAGGCGGTCGCCCTCCTCCAGCAGGAGGAGGTGGTGCGCTTCGCCGTCACCGGCGGCAGTCCTCCCGAGATCCTCACCTTCGGCCGCGCATCGAGGGGTGGCGCCGACTACCTGCTGGTCTCCGGCCCCGGCCGCGTGCTGGCGTACGAGGAAGGCCTGAATGACTCCATCGTCAACGAGGCCGAGAACACGGCGGAGGAGGCGCTGTACCTCCTGGACGGCGCCCCGGACGGGGCGATCTTCGACTTCACGGAGGGCCCCGTGCTGGTGGCCGGCGCGGCCACCAGCCCCGGCACGGAGCGCGCCGCGATCGCGCTCGGCATCCGCCTGGACGCGGAGACGCTGGTGACCCTCGCCGGAGACGGCGACAACCGCATCACCCTCACGTGGACCAGGGCCGAGGACGCCCCGGACGACGTGCAGATCCTGGCCGGTACTACGCCGGGGCGCATCTCGATCGTGGGGCCGCTCGCGCTCGACCGCGGCTCGAGGGCGCTCGTTGCCGCCATCGATGCGCCGGCCTCGGTGCTGCCGGAGGTGGCCGACCAGGGCATCTCGCGCTGGCTGCTGGTGCTGATGGCGCTCGCAGCGGCCGGGATCATGGCCCTCGGCGTGGTGGTGCGGGTGATGGCCAGCGGCATCAGCGACGTGCGATCCGGACTGCTGGCGGCGCAGGAAACCGACGGGAACCCCGCCGTCCTCGATGCCCTCGTGAGCCCGGACGAGGTGGGGCGCACGGCCGGCCAGGCGGCCTCGACGCTGCGCTCGCTGCGAGAACGCACCGTGGCGGCGATCGACGAGGCGCGGGTGGCGACCGCGCGGCAGTTGCTGGGAGAGCACGTCATCCGCTCGATGCACGAGGGCGTGCTGGTGGAGCGCTCGGACGCGACGTGCATCGTCCTCAACCCGGCGGCTACGGAACTGCTGCAGGTGGAGCCGGGCGAAATTCTCGGGCTGCGCAACGGCATCCGCGAGGCGCTGGGGGACGCCCTCTACCAGCGCCTGCTGGAACGGGCCCGTGACCGCGACGCGGCGCAACGCCTGGAGGTGTTCTCCGTCGGCGGACGCGACCTCGCGTTCGACGCGTACGAGGTGCCCGAGTACCGCAGCGACGGCCATAGCCTGCTGATCATCATCCGGGATGTCTCCGCCGTGCTCGAGGTCGAGCAACTGAAGCGCGACGTGGTGTCCGTGGTCAGCCACGAACTGCGGACGCCTCTGACCGTGGTGGCGCTCTCCATCGGCATGCTGAACGAGCCGGGGGCGGACCAGGCGCAACTGGTGGACGCGGCCGAGCGCAACGTGCAGCGCATGCGCGAACTGGTGGACGACATGCTGGACCTGGGGCGCCTCGAAAGCGGCCAGGCGGAGCCACAGCCGGAGCCACAGGACCCGGTGGCGCTGGTGCGGGACGTGCTCCAGTTCCTGCAGCCGCAGGCGCAGGCGAAGCAGGTGGCGGTCCGCGACGCTGTCGACGGCGAAGTGCCGGCCAGCATCGAAGTGGACCGCAAGCAGATCCAGCGCGCGGTCACGAACCTGGTGAGCAACGCGATCAAGTTCAGCCCGGAAGGCACGGACGTCTGGGTGGTGCTGCGCAACGGCGGCGAGTGGTTCTACATCGACGTGGCGGACTCGGGACCGGGCGTACCCCTCGAGGAGCGCGAGCGCATCTTCACGCGCTTCTACCGCGCCTCGAACACCCGCGAGCGCATCACCGGCACGGGGCTGGGCCTGCCCATCGTGCGGCAGATCGCAGAACTGCACGGCGGCCGTGCGGACCTCCTGCCCACGGAGCAGGGCGCCTACTTCCGCATCACCCTCCCGGTGCGAGCCCATCCTCCGATCGAGGGCTGACCCCTCGGAGGTAGGTTCGGCAGGGCGCTCGCTCGAGGGTGCCCATCACCCTCTCACCTCCAGCCGCCCCTTGCGTCGCCTCTGCTGACATGGCATCCTCCGCCGTCCGCGCTCGCTCCAGCCCTGATGCGCGTTAGCCCTCGGAGGCCTCGGGTGGACTCGCCCATCGGCAGGCGCATCGTGGTCATCGGAAACACGTCCAGCGGGAAGAGCACGCTGGCCGCGAGGCTAGCGAGATCCCTCGATGTCCCGTTCGTGGAGCTGGACGCGCTCAACTGGGAGCCCAACTGGCACTCCCTGGCCGACCACGACCCCGAGGAACTCGAGCGCCGCATCTTCGAGGCGACGGCCGGCGACGGGTGGGTGGTGGCAGGGTCGTACTCGCGGTTCTCGGAGCGGACGTTCTGGCCGCGGCTGGAGACGGCGATCTGGCTGGACCTGCCGTTGCCCCTGGTCCTGTGGCGGGTGGTGAGGCGATCCTGGCGGCGGTGGCGCTCGAAGGAACTGCTCTGGGGCACGAACCGGGAGAACTTCTGGGACCACCTCAAGGTGTGGGACCCGGAGTCTCTGATCTACTGGGCCGTGACCACCCATCGCAAGAAGCGGCAGCGCCTGCTGGGGTACATGACCGACCCAAAGTGGGCGCACATCCGGTTCGTCCGTCTCACGTCGCCTCGAGAGGTCGAGGCGTTCACGGCCGACGTGGAGCGCCAGACCGCACGGGCGAGGGAGGCGCGGCAATGAACGAGGCGGCGACGCTGGGCAAGCGCATCATCGTCGTCGGCCCCACCAACGCGGGGAAGTCCACGCTCGCCGTCCGTATCTCCCAGGCCCTCGGCGCGCCGTTCGCGGAACTCGATGCCCTCTACTGGAAGCCGGGGTGGGTGGGCTCGGAGGACGACGAGTGGCATCCGCGCCTCCGCGAGATCGCGGGGCAAGAGGCGTGGGTGGTGGCCGGGAACTACTTCAGGCACACACGCCCGATCCTGTGGCCGGCGGCGGAGACCGTCGTGTGGCTCGACCTGCCGCTGCGCGTCGTGCTGCCTCGGATCTTGCGGCGCTCCTGGCAGCGGTCCCGATCAAGGGAGTTGCTCTGGGGGACGAACACGGAGCGCTTCCTCCCGCAGTTGAAGTTCTGGGACCAGGACTCGCTGATCGGCTATGCGATTCAGAGCCGGCGCCCGCAACGGGACTTCCTCCTTCGGTCGATGGCTGACCCTGCCTGCGCCCACATCCGCTTCGTCCGCCTGCGCTCCCCGCGGGAGGTCGAGGCGTTCGCACGAGCGGTCGAGGAGACAGCCGGGATCACGTCCTCCTAACCCGGCGCGTTGTCCAGCAGGCTACGATTCTGCGGCCAGGATGGGTCGAGACGCCTTGAGTGCCGGGGCGGAAGGGGGGACCACCATGGCGCAACGGCTGAAGTTCTCCGCCGCGGCGGCGTACCGACACCTGCGGCAGGCCGACCCCGTGGTGGGCGCGCTCATCGAGCAGCACGGGCCGTACCGGCCGCGTCCCGCC
>CAYTRA010000191.1:0-5523 GCA_964439675.1 uncultured Dehalococcoidaceae bacterium | reverse complement strand
CGGGTGCCTGCGGGGGGGTTGGGGGGGGGGGGGCCGCGTTTGGCGGGCCCCGCGCTGCCAACCATTTGGGCTTCAGGCGACCGGGCGACCGCCTGAAGCCCCGCCAGCAGCCGCTGGGAGCGTCGCTGGCCTTGTAGTTGCGACACTCCGGCTTGCTGCATGGCTGTGTATTAGCGCTCCCGGGGAGCGTCCTCCCTGCTCCCACGGAAGTCTCGGAAGGGGCCGTCTCGCCACTCCAGGGCGGCCTTCAGGCCTTCCTCCTGGACCCGGCGAGACCACTCGACCGCTGCGGGTCGAGAGCCGCTGATGGCCTGGAAGTCCGTGCCAGACCACAGGCCCGTGCGCATGCCCATGGCCTCGTACTGGCGGTTCACCGCCCGCTTCGAGTACATGAGCAATTCGTTGTCGATGTGGGCCATGCGGCGGGCGAACTGCTCCGTGAAGTCGGCCAGTTCCTCCTGCGGGACGGCGTAGTTGGCCCAGCCCAGGCGCTCCATCTCCTTGCCGGAGATGGCGTCACCCACGTAGGCGAACTCGCGGGCCTTGGCCGGCGGCAGGAACCACGGCGACCAGACCATGTCCATGGTGCTCATGGCGCGCACCGGCGGGTACCCCACCTGCGCGTCCTCCGCCACGATGCGGAAGTCACAGATCGAGGCCAACTCGGTACCGCCGGCCAGGCAGTAGCCGTGGATCTGCGCGACCACCGGCTTGGCCAGCTCCCAGATGGTCCAGTTGGTCATGACTACGTGGCGCGCCCACTGGCGCGTGCCCGGGTGCGTGCTGCCCGTGTCCGGAAGACCGGAAGCGTGATGCACGTACGGCGAGTCGTCCGCCGCCTTCATGCTGGGGCTCAGGTCATAGCCAGAGGAGAACGCACGGCCGTTGGAGCGCAGGACGATGACGCCCACGTCCTCGTTGGCCTCGGCCTCCTTCATGGCGTGGATCATCTCGCCACGGAGGTTGTTGGAGAGCGCGTTCAGCTTCTCCGGGCGGTTGAGCGTGATGAAGGCAAGGCGGCCGTCCACCTCGAAGAGGATGTCCTGGTAGGCCATCGCGTCCCCGCCTTCGCTTCTCAGCCCCACAACATTTGCGAGCGCTCGCTCACTCGGTGCAACCTACAGTCCCGCTCGCTCCCCGTCAACCCAAATCACGAACCATCCCCCCCGAACAACCGGGTGCCCTCGACGACTCCGAGGGCAACGCAGCGTCGAGGGCGGGACGGGCCGGCCGCGGTCTCCCGCTCACCACCGCCCTCAAGCGTTCTCGCCGGGGAGGTCGCCCCCTTGTGCAGGGTTGCCCTGCGGTGGACGCCGGCGAGGCGGCTGTCTGTTGTGCTCTAGATCGCCTTGTAGACCGGCTGCTCGCCGAACACCCGGCGCCACATGCCGCAGATCTCGCCCACCGTGCAGTACGCATGTGCCGCCTCAATGAGGTAGGGCATGACGTTCTCGCCATTGCGGGTGGCGTTCTCCAGGTCTCGCATGGCCTTCGCGGCGCGGTCCGCGTCGCGGTCAGCGCGCACTCGCTTCAGGCGGTCCAGGTGGCGCTGTTCCCCATCCGGGTCCATCTCCAGGATGGGGATCTCGAGGTCCTCCTCCATCTGGTAGCGGTTCACGCCCACGATGACGCGCTCGCCGGACTCGATCTCGCGCTGGTACTGGCCGGCCGCGTCCGCGATCTCGCGGTGCAGGAAGCCGCTCTCGATCGCCGGCAGCATGCCGCCCAGGCGGTCAATGGCCTCGAAGTACTGGAGGCACTCGCGCTCCATCTGGTCCGTGAGCGCCTCCACGAAGTAGGAGCCGCCCAGCGGGTCCACGGTGTTGACCACGCCGGACTCGTGCTGGATGACCTGCTGCGTGCGCATGGCCAGGCGCACGGCCTTCTCGCTGGGCAGGGCCAGTGCCTCGTCCCAGGAGTTGGTGTGGAGCGACTGGGTGCCGCCCAGCACGCCGGCCAGGGCCTGCACGGTGGTCCGGATCAGGTTCACTTCCGGCTGCTGGCTGGTCAGCGAGCAACCGGCCGTCTGCGTGTGGAACCGCATCAGCCAGGAACGGGGGTTCTTGGCGCCGAAGCGGTCGCGCATCTGGCGGGCCCAGATCCGACGGGCGGCACGGAACTTAGCGATCTCCTCGAAGAAGTCGTTGTGACAGTTGAAGAAGAAGGACAGTCGCGGCGCGAACTCATCGATGTCCATGCCGCGGTCGATGCACCACTGCACGTATTCCAGGCCGTCCGCCAGCGTGAACGCCAGCTCCTGCACCGCCGTGGAGCCGGCTTCACGGATGTGGTAGCCGGAGATGGAGATGCTGTTCCACTGCGGCATCTCCTGGGACGAGAACTCAATGGTGTCCACCACCAGCCGCATGCTGTCTTCCGGCGGGTAGATGTACTCGTTCTCGGCGATGAACTCCTTCAGGATGTCGTTCTGGAGCGTGCCGCGCAGGGTGGAACGGTCCACGCCCTGCTTCTCCGCGGCGGCGATGAACATGGCCCAGATCACGGCCGCCGGCGAGTTGATGGTCATGGACGTGGAGACTTCGCCCAGCGGGATCTGGTCGAACAGGATCTCCATGTCGGCCAGCGAGTCGATGGCCACGCCACAGCGACCGAACTCGCCCACGGCCTCTGGAGCGTCGTGGTCGTAGCCCATGAGGGTGGGCATGTCGAAGGCGACGGACAGCCCGTCGTCCCCGTGGTCAATGAGGTAGCGGTAGCGCTCGTTGGTCTCTTCCGCGCTGCCGAAGCCGGCGAACATGCGGATAGTCCACGGCTTGGCGCGGTAGCCGGTGCGGTGCACGCCCCGGGTGAAGGGGAACTGACCCGGGAGGTTGATGTCCCGCTCGTAGTCCGTGTCCTTGACGTCCGTGGCGTCATAGACGCGGTTGATTGGCACGCTGGAGGTGGTGATGAAGCGCTTCGGCAACTCGCGGCCTTCCGCGGCCACGGCGGCCTCATACTCGGCCCGTGCCGCTTCCGCGCGGCGCAACAACTGGTCGTCAAGCATGGGGCGGTACCTTCCCTAACCCTTACCTGCGGCCCAAACCGGCCAGAGCAAACGCCTGCGCGATCGCCCTACGCGAACGCAGACACGCCGAGCAACTCCCGGGCGATCAGCAACTTCTGGATCTGCGTGGTGCCCTCGTACAGGCTGAGGCCAATGGCATCGCGGAGGAGCCCCGCCACCGGGTACTCGTCCACGTAGCCAACGCCTCCGTGCAGGCTGATGGCGTTACGCGCCGCCTTCACGGCCGTCTCCGTGGCGAACTGCTTCGCCATGGGGACGGAGACGCGGGCGGCCTCGTCGTTGGCGTCCATGTGGGCAGCGGCCTGGCGCGCCAGCAGGCGCGCCGCGCTGGTCTCCGTGGCGATGTCCGCCACGATCTCCTGGATCAACTGGTGCCCGCCAATGGGCTTGCCCCACTGCTCGCGCTGGCCGGCATAGTCCAGGCACGCGTCCAGCGCGCGCTGCGCGATGCCCACGGCGCTGCTGCCCGTGGAAAGCCGGCCGGACTGCAACGAGTTCTGCGCGACGCGGAAGCCATCGCCCACGCGCCCAATGACGCGGTCGTCCGGGACGAAGACGCGGTCGAAGTAGAGCGCCGAGGTGTCTGACTCGTGGAGGCCGAGCTTGCCCTCGATGCGCGAGGTGGAGAAGCCCTGCGTGCCCGCCTCCACCAGGAAGGCGGTCATGCCCTTGTGGCGGGAGCCGGGCTGGGTCTGCGCGAACACCAGCACGACGTCAGCGATGGACCCGTTGGAGATCCACAACTTGCTGCCGTCCAGCGTCCAGCCGCCCTCCACCTGCGTGGCGGTGGTCTTCCCGGCCGCAGGGTCGGACCCGCTGTCCGGCTCCGTGAGCGCGAACGCTCCCAGCAACCGACCGCCGAGGAGTTCCGGCAGCCAGCGCGCCTTCTGCTCCTCCGAGCCGTACGCGTTGATCGCCGTGGAGATCAGCGACAACTGCACCGTCAGGCACGACGTGAACAGCGAGGGACTGACCCCGCCGATGACTTCGCAGATCGCGGAGTAGGAGACGTAGTCGATGCCGCCGCCACCGTACTGCTCCGGGAATGGGCCACCGAGCAGGCCGACCTCCGCGAAGCGCGGGAGCACCTCGCGAGGCAGCGTGTGATCGCCAGCGCGGGCTTGGACCAGGGGCGCCAGTTCGTCCAACGCGAAGCGTCGGGCCACGTCATAGATCATCGCCTGCGGCTCAGTGAGCCCGGCTTGGGGTGACAGGCGGGTCAAATGCTTACCTTATTCATCCGGAAGTGAGCGCTCGCTCTGTCTATTTCTATCAGGTTGGAGCATCACGGGTCAACGTGGCGAACCTCTGCCCGCCTCCCCTTCTAGAAGCGCCGTGCGCGGGCGTGGCGAGGCTGCGGGCTGCGGTATCCGTCGCGGCTGGCGTGTGTTAGAACTGCGGCACGCAAAGTGAGCGCTCACACGCGATTACGCATATGGAGGAGCAGTTGGACTACAAGTACGTGAAGGTGGAGTCGTTCGACGACGGCGCCATCGTCCGCATCATGATGAACCGCCCCAACGAGCGGAACGCCCAGAACCGCGGCCTGTTGGTGGAGCTGGACGACGCCTTCCTGAAGGCCGAAGCCGACGACAAGGTGAAGGTCATCATCTTCGGCGGCGAGGGTCCGCACTTCTCCGCGGGCCACGACATGGGCACGCCGGAAAGCATCGCCGAGCGCACGCCCGGCCCGGACCAGCACCCGACCACGCTGGGCTACGGCGGCACCTACCTGGGCACCGAGAAGCGGATGCGCCAGGAGTGGCACTTCTTCTACCAGAACACGCTGCGCTGGCGGAACCTGCGGAAGATCACCATCGCCCAGGTGCAGGGCAAGTGCTACGCCGCCGCCCTCATGCTGGCGTGGGCCTGCGACCTGATCGTCGCCTCCGAGGACGCCGAGTTCGCAGACGTCGTCGGTACCCGCCTGGGCATGCAGGCCGTCGAGTACTTCGCCCACCCGTGGGAGTTCGGCCACCGCAAGGCGAAGGAGCTCCTGCTCACCAGCGACGCCATTGACGCCAACGAGGCGCAGCGGCTGGGCATGGTGAACAAGGTCTTCCCGCGCGAGTCGCTGGAGGACAAGACGCTGGAGTTCGCGCGTCGCATCTCCATGCTGCCCACCGCCACCTCGCTGTGGATCAAGGAGTCCGTCAACCAGACACAGGAGGCCCAGGGCTTCCTGACCGGCCTGCAGATGGCCTTCTCGCTCCACCAGATCAACCACGCGCACTGGGCCGAGGCCCGCGCCGAGGTGGGTCCGGACGGCGAGGGCGCCAAGGCGGCCGCTGTCGACTGGCGGACGGCCGGCGCGGTCAAGTTGGTCAACCCCAACGAGCCGTAGGCCGCTCGCTCCGCCCCTCCCCGAACGTGGAGGACGGACACAACCAGAAGGGGCGCCCGGTCGGGCGCCCCTTCTTCGTGCTCGTGCGTCTCCCGGTCTCGGGGAAGCCTCGCCGGTGGCTAGCCTCGAGGCAGCCCGAGGCCGCGGGTGG
>CAYTRA010000190.1:0-5526 GCA_964439675.1 uncultured Dehalococcoidaceae bacterium | reverse complement strand
CCCGCAAGCGATCCAGCAGATGGCCATGACCGCCCTCGCTGACCCGCGCGACGCCATCACCTCCCACAACGCCACCTACCAGCGTCGACGTGACCGCGCCATCGAGGTGCTGCGGGCGCTGGGCCTGCGCGTCGATCCGCCGAAGGCGTCGCTCTACGTCTGGGCGCGGCTGCCGGAGGGCGAACGCTCGTCCGCGGAGTTCGCCGCGCGCCTCATCGATGCGACGGGCGTGGTGGTGACGCCGGGCGCGTCCTACGGTGATGCCGGCGAGGGCTACATCCGCATCTCGCTGACCACCCCGGACGACCGCCTGGACGAGGCGCTGAACCGCCTGGGACGCTTCGCCCGCGGGGAGCAGGTGCTGTAGGAGCATCCTCTACACTGGATGTAGTCACTCATCGTGAACGCATCCAGGGAGAAGAGCCCCTATTCCACGCAAGCGACCCCGCTTTCAGCAGCCTGCGCCGTCCACCTCGCTCAACGGAGACGGTGACAGCGTGAGGCGTCCCCAGCCTCCCCACTCCACGAAACCCCGCCAGGAGCGCGCATTCCTCGTGGCCGTCGACTCGGGCAACCCGCCCGGGGAGATGACGACCGAGGAGTCCATGCGCGAACTGGCCCGCCTGGTGCGGACGGCCGGCGGCTGGGTGGTGGGCTCCGCCGTGCAGCGGCGTCCGCACCCGGACCCCGCGTACTACCTCGGCACCGGCAAGCTCGAGGAAGTTGTGGCCCAGCGCGAGGCGCTGGACTACACCATGGTGGTCTTCGACGACGCGCTGTCGCCCTCGCAGCAGTTCAACCTGGAACGCGCGCTGGGCGTGAAGGTGCTGGACCGCTCCGCGCTGATCCTGGACATCTTCGCCCGCCGCGCCCGGACCCGTGAGGCGTCGCTCCAGGTGGAACTCGCGCAGCACGAGTATCTGCTCCCGCGCCTGCGAGGGCAGTGGCAGCACCTCGAACGCACCGAGGGCGCGATTGGTACGCGCGGCCCCGGTGAGACGCAGTTGGAGACGGACCGCCGGCTCATCGGCGCGCGCATCGCACGGCTGAAGCGCCAGATCGAGCAGGTGCGCAAGCAGCGCGACCTGCAACGCAGCCGTCGCCAGCGGCAGGGCCTGCCCACGGTCGCCCTCGTCGGGTACACGAACGCCGGGAAGTCCTCCCTCATGCGAGCGCTGGCCGGGGCGAAGGTGCTGGTGGCGGACGCGGTGTTCGCGACGCTGGACCCCGTCACGAGGCGCATCGGCGGAGGCGCGGACGACGCGTTCCTGCTCACGGACACGGTGGGGTTCATGCAGAAACTGCCCACGCAACTGGTCTCCGCCTTCCGCGCCACCCTCGAGGAGTTGGGCGAGGCGGACCTGCTCCTGCACGTGGTCGACGCCACCGCGCCCACGCGCGATGCGCAGGTGAAGACAGTGCTGGACACCCTCCGCGAGTTGGGCTTGCAGGACATGCCCGTGCTCACGGTCCTCAACAAGGCGGACGGCCTCCTCCTGCCGGACGGCTCGCCCGTGCAGACGGAGGATGACCTCCTAGCGGTGGAACGCGAAGGCGTCGACGAGTTGAGGGCGGTCCAGGGCCTCGACGGCGAGGTCATGTACACGTCCGCGACCGCCGACCTGGGTATCGACCGCCTGCGACGGCGGCTGATGTACGAGTTCTTTGGCGCGGAGGCCGCGAACGCGATGGCGTACGCCGGCCAGTAGGCGTGCGCTGGCCAGTAGGGCGTAGGTAGGCGTGGGCGACATAACCCGTCCTGCAACGGACAGCACGAACGGCCCCGGCTGCCTGTAACGCTCCTGCGAGCGAGGGCTCTCTAGCCTCGCCACGTGGACCTACTGAAAGACCTGATCGCCCGTATCCAGGAGGACGATGTCCCTGGCGTATCGGCGGAACTGGCGTTCCGTCTGCTCTTTGCGCTGTTCCCGTTTCTGATCTTCCTGGCAGCCCTCAGTAGCTACGTCGCCGGATGGCTCGGCATCCAGAACCCCACGCAGGACATCATCACCGAGGTCGGCGACACGCTGCCCGCGGACGCGGCGAGCATCCTTGAGACCCAGTTGCAGGGCATTTTCGACAATCGAAACCCCGGGCTGCTGTCAGTCACGGCCATTCTGGCGATCTGGAGCGCCTCCTCTGGCACCAAGACCGTCATGAAGGCCCTCAACCGCGCGTACGACGTGGAGGAGGAGCGGCCGTTCCTGCGCAAGCAGGCAGTGGGGCTGCTCCTGACCGTCGTCGGGGGCTTGGCGTTCCTCGTGGGCGCGCTGGTGCTCGTGCTCGGGCAGGTGGTCGGGGAGAACGTCGCGGGCGCGGTTGGCCTCGGCGATGTGTGGGCGACCGTGGTGTCGTGGCTGCGGCTGCCGGTGGTGCTGTTGCTGATGATCCTGGCGACCGCGTTCGTGTACTGGTCAGCGCCCGCGGCCAAGTTGCCGTGGCGCTGGTTCTCATGGGGCGCCGCGCTCTTCGTGGTGGTGTGGCTGGTGGCCACGGTGGGCTTCGCCTTCTACGTGGCCAACTTCGCGAACTACGCCGGCACCTACGGGAGCCTGGGCGGAATCATCATCCTCATGACCTGGCTCTACCTCACGTCGCTGGTGCTCATCCTGGGCGCCGAGTTCAACGTCGCCCTGGAGCGGCGTCGCAGTGAACGCGTCCCCGAGGGCGTGAAGTCCGACCAGGAAGCCGCGCGTGATCGGGCACGGGCGGACCGACCCAACGTCCGCACCCGCCCGCAGCCCGAAGAGGTGCAGGTGGAGCGTCGGATGCCGCCTCAACGCCGCGAGGGCGCCCTGGGCGCCGTCTCCACGGCGCTGGGAGCGCTGGTAGCGGGTGTGGTGCTCGCCCGGCTGTGGAGGTGATGCCTCACGTCCTCTGAATCCCTCGATGCAAGCAAGACCATTCAGAACCGAATCCAGTGAGGTGAACCATGGAAGAACGATCACGGATGGAGCGCGGCGACTATCCCAGTCAGCAGACCACGAGTCAGCACGCGGGCCAGCAGGCCTCTGGCCAGACTGAGGACATGAAGGACCGCGCGGGCCACATGGCTTCCGAGGCGGGCGACCGCGCCAGCGAAATGGCCGACGAGGCGAAGGTCCGCATGTCCGAGGTGGGCGACAAGGCCCAGGAGATGGGCGAGATGGGCCGCGAACGCGCGGCCGAAGGCGCCGACAAGGCCGCCGCGATGCTGCGCGACCGCGCGGACGGCGGCGAGATGGGTGCGGCGAGCGGACGTGCCGCGGAGGGCATGGAGCGCACGGCGCAGTACCTCCGCGAACACGACAGTTCCGCCATGCTGAGTGACATCGAGCAGTACGTGCGCGAGCACCCGGTGCAGGGCATCGCCGGTGCGGTAGCGGCCGGCTTCGTCGTCGGCCGGATCCTGAAGTAGGCGCGCCATGCCCTCTACAGAGGCACGAGCGAGCCAGGACGGGTCGGCCCGCGCGGAGCAGGAGGCCGCCCGCCGCGACATCAACCGCGGCCGCGAGGAAGTGCGGTCGCTGGGCGCGGACACGGCGGAGATCACCGGCGAACTGCGCGAACTGGCGCGGTTGGAGATGCAGCTGGCCATGGCGGAGATGGCGGACAACCGTCAGCGTCTGATGATGGGCTCCGCCTCCGGCATCGCCGCTGGCGTCTTCGCGTTCTGGATCCTGGGCTTCCTGGGCGTCGCCATGATGTTCGGCCTGATGGAAGTCTGGCCGAACTGGGCGGCGGCGCTGGCCACGGCAGGCGTCTGGCTGGTGCTGGCGGCCATCGCCGGCCTGGTCGCTCGGGCCCGCTTCAAGGCCTTCTCGCCCACTCCGAAACGGACCATTGCCTCGCTGAAGGAGGATGCCACATGGCTTCGCGGACTGATGAAGCAGAGCGGCGCGTCCGCGACCAACGCGCGCTGATCGAGCGCAAGGTCGAGGCCCTGGAGCACCGAGTCGGCGACGACATCTCGGTGGCGAAGGAGCGCATCACCCACCACCTGGCCCATCTTCCGGACATGGTCCCGGGCGGCTCGCGGGTGGTGGAGCAGGCGCAGGAACACCCAATGACCGCCCTGGCCGGGTCGGTGGGTCTTGGCGTCGCGCTGGGGATGCTCTCGTCCGGCGGGAGCAACGGGAGTAATGGGCATTCTGCGCAGTCTGGGTCATCCTCGGACGGGCGGTCTGCGCTCGGTGCGGCGGGTGGCATGCTCTCCGGGCTGGGCTCCACCATGATGTCGCCGCTGCGTCCCTACATGGAGGACATGGCGCGCGACGTCTTCGAGGGCTTCGCGGAGCGGAGTCGCCAGAACGCGACGCGGTCCGCGCGGGAGGAGTCGCGCGCCTAGCGCTCTCGCTCCGCGATGACCGCGATGTGCTCTCCGCCGGCACGCGTGAGGGCGACCGTAAGCACGCGGTCGCCCTTCTCGTGCCCCGCCTGCAGGGCGCGGTTGAGGCGTACCTCCAGCGCGTTCGTGTCGACGGGCGAGGCGCGTCGCATCACCTCCACGCGACCAGCGCCCACCTCGCGCAGGCGCTCCAGCAACCGACGCTCCGAGAACGGCAGCCACGCCTCGATGCGAAACCGTCGCGCGAACGGCGAGTCGTGCGCCTCGTCCCCGGACAGGTAGGCAACATCCGGCGCGATCAGCCATGCATCGAGGCGTGACGCGAGCACGTCGACCAGGCTCGCACGCCCCACGGCGGGGTCGAGGTCATAGAGGTAGTGGCCGGGCTCCCGCACCGGCGTCTCGCTGGCGTCCGGCCAGCCCTCGATGCTCGCGCCCTCGGGGAGCGCTGTGGCGCGGCGGGGGGTGGTGACGGCAGCGCCGAACCAGAGCACCGCTTCCACCAAGCGGCCCTCGAGGGAGATGAACTCCACCTCCGCCGTTGGCGGCACGACCGCGAGGTCGATGCCGGGCGCGACCTTGATCCCCGCGCGCGGAACCGCCGAGGCGATGCGGACCGCCTCGGACAGCGGCGGGCTCCACCGCTCGGGGTCCATGACCCGGCCGGAGGCGTCACGTCGCGCGGGGTCCAACCATGCGGCATCGACGTCCTGAGGCAGGTCGAACGCCGAGACGTCGCCCACGACTGCCTGCACGCGGGCCTGTGCGCCTCGTACGGCGGCGTTCGCCGCAGTGAGGGCTACCCGGCCGGGATCGAGGTCGACCGCCAGCACAGCGGCCTCCTGCGCCAGGGTGAGGGTGTCCGCGCCTGCCCCGCAGCCGAGGTCAGCGATGCGCGTGACGCCTCGGAAGCGCTGCGCCGTGTGGCGCGCCACCACCTCGCTGGTGGACTGCTCGGCCGCCTCGCGGTCGAAGTAGAGGCGGTGGGCGTCCGGGAACTTCGCATCGGCGGCGCGCCGGCCCTCGGCGAGCGTCCACGCCGCACGCGCGTGCTCCGCACTGAACTCGGCCCGCAGCCGCTCGAGGGCCGCGAGCGGCGAGGCGTTGCTTGCGAGGGCCTCCGTGGCCGCCGAGGTCGCGCGCTCGCCGTCGGCGGTCAGGAGCCATGCGACATCCTGCGCGTCCAGCGGCACGGGGTG
>CAYTRA010000189.1:3858-5533 GCA_964439675.1 uncultured Dehalococcoidaceae bacterium | reverse complement strand
CGGTGCAGGTGGCGGAGCGCTTCCACCAGTTCATGCTCGCCCTCGGGTATGCGCGCTACGGCGTGCAGGGCGGCGACTGGGGCGCGATCATCGGCAGCGCGCTCGCCCGCATGCACCCGGAGGCTGTGCTGGGCCTGCACCTCAACTTCGCCGTCGGCTTCCCACCCGGCGAGGGCCAGGAGCCCACCGAGGCGGAGCGCGACTGGCAGACGTTCCGGGTGGCGTTCGACCAGGAGGAGACGGGCTACAGCCGCATCCAGGGCACGCGGCCTCAGACGCTGGGGTACGCGCAGACGGACTCTCCCGTCGGCCTGCTCGCCTGGATACTGGAGAAGTTCTGGGCCTGGACGGATCACGGCGACGACCTCTGGGACTCGCTGGACCGCGACCTGGTGCTCACCAACGTCACGCTCTACTGGCTCACTGGCTCCATCACCTCTGCCGCCCGCATTTACTACGAGGCCACGCACAATCGAGGCGGCTACGGCCTCGGCCGCGTGGACGTGCCCACGGGCTACGCACGCTACCCGAAGGAGCCCTGGGGTCCGCCTCGCTCGATGGTGGAGCGCGCCTACAACCTGGTGCACTACCGCGAGATGCCCGCCGGCGGCCACTTCCCCGCGCTCGAACAACCGGAGACGTTCGCTTCCGACGTGGCTGAGTTCTTTCGCTCCGTCGTCGCCGAACGCGAGTGATCGGCCGCCGCGGCCTGATTGCTCGCGAAGTCAGGGCATCGATACACTCGAAGCAGGCCCCCGTAGCTCAGGGGATAGAGCACTGGCCTCCGGAGCCAGGTGCGCAGGTTCGAATCCTGCCGGGGGTACCACTCGCTCTCCGGGCGGCCTGAACGCACCGGACGGGGCGACCTTCCTCATCTATGACAAACACCGCGACCTACACCGAACGCGTCCCCGCATCGAACTCCTTCCGCTGGGCCCTCTGGGGCAGCGCGGCCGTCTCTGTCACGGTCGCGGTCATCTCGATGGCCGCCGAGGGAACCGCCGCCCCCGTCTCGGTCGCCGTCATTGCGGGTGTACTGCTGCTCATGTTCGTGCTGGACCGCTGGTTCATGGTGCTGCGCGTGGCGGTCGACCGGGCAGGCGTCGAAGCTCGGTTCGGCCCCTTCTCGAAGCGCCTTCAGGCTGGCGCGATCCAGGACGCAGAGGACGAGCGCTACCAGTGGACGAAGTACGGCGGGTGGGGGATACGCTGGGGGTTCGGCGGCCGTCGAGCGTGGACCGTCCCCTTCCTCAAGCAGGGCGTGGCGGTGGCGCTGAAGGACGGCTCGCGGTACTTCATTTCCAGTCGCCAGCCGGAGCGCCTGCGCTCCGCCATCGATGACCTGATAGCACCAGGCGGGGGGACTCGTGGGTAGAAGCAACCGACGCCAGCGTCGCCGGCAGCAGACGGACCACCACCAGCCGATCGGGCCGGTGGAGTTCCCGGGCATCATGGGCTGGATGCAGCGGAACGGCAAACTGCTGTTCCTGGTCGGCATCATCTTCATGATCCTCAGCGTGGGCGCCGGCGCGTTCGCTTCCGGACTCACCACCACCAGCGACACCGTGGAGACGCCGACGCCCACCGAGACGGTCGAGGCGACCCAGGATCCCGACGCCACCCCGACCGAGGAGCCGATTGACCCGGTGCGGGTCATCACCAACTCGAGCTCGGG
>CAYTRA010000189.1:0-3848 GCA_964439675.1 uncultured Dehalococcoidaceae bacterium | reverse complement strand
GGTACTCTGCACCGCCGGAGATGTCGCTGGAGGAGGGCGTGGACTACCGCGCCGTCATCCACCTCGATGCCGGGGACGTGGTGATCGACCTGCTGGAGGACGAGGCGCCCGCCTGGGTGAACAACTTCGTCTTCCTCGCGGAGAACCGCTTCTACGACGGCCTCACGTTCCATCGAGTGATACCCGGCTTCGTGGCGCAGGCGGGCGACCCGCTGGGCACCGGCGCCGGCGGCCCCGGCTACACCCTGCCGGAGGAGGACAACCGCGAGACCTTCTCGGCCGGTGCGCTCTCGATGGCGGAGTCGGCGGCCGGGGTGAGCGGTTCGCAGTTCTTCATCACGCTGGGCCCCACCCCGCACCTGAACGCGGACTTCACCGTCTTCGGGCGCGTGGAGGAGGGCATGGAGGTGCTGGAGGGCCTGACCCCTCGGGATCCGGACCAGCCGGCCCAGCCAACCGGGGACACCATCCAGAGCATCGAGATCGTGAAGGAGTAGCCACATGGCCAAGCAGTACGACGCGCCGCCGGAGATGGTGATCGACCCCTCGAAGACCTACACCGCCATCATCAAGACGGACAAGGGCGAGATCCGGGCGCGCCTCCTGACGGACGTGGCGCCCAAGACCGTCAACAACTTCGTCTTCCTGGCCCGCGAGGGCTTCTACGACGGCACCACGTTCCACCGGGTCATCCCGGGCTTCGTGGCGCAGGGAGGCGACCCGACCGGCACCGGTCGAGGCGGCCCCGGCTACCGCTTCGAGGACGAATTGTCAGACACGCCCTTCGTGGAGGGCATCATCGGCATGGCGAACGCTGGCCCGAACACCAACGGCTCGCAGTTCTACCTCATGCTGGGCGACGCACCGCATCTCACGGGCCGCTACACCGCCTTCGCGAAGGTGGAAGAAGGCCAGGACGTGGTGCAGGCCATCCGCCCCCGCGACCCGGAGCGCGACCCGAACCCCGGCGACGCCATGCTCTCCGTGACCATCGTCGAGGAGTAGGCATCGAGGCGTAGACCGCCTCTCCTCCGTCACCTTCCTGTCGATTCCCCGTACGGACGCCTCCTCCTTCTGCCGATAGTTTCGGCGGAGGGGGAGGCTCATGCCTGCTTCAGGCCTTCGTCATCGGGCTGGCAGCAGCCCTCAGTCAGAGTTGGACGCACTGGTCCTGGTGGCCGGAGACGCCGAGGCGGACCTCGGCGCGCTGGCTGGCGTGCTGACGGATGCCAGCGTTACCGCCAGCGTCGCAAGCGGCATCCCAGCCGCGTGCGCCGCGCTCCGCCTTGCGGAGTACGCCGTTGTGGTGGCGGACGTGGCCACCCCGGACGACGCGCTCGTCCTGCTCCGCGCCGCCGGTCGAGGCCGGCCCGCTGCGCGGGTGGTCTGCCTCTTCCCCGCAGACTACGAGGAGCGCCCGGACCTCCAGGGCTACATCGAGGGCGCCTCGTTTGCCGTGCGGCGGCATCCGTTGCCCGGGCGTGACCTGCACGCCCTCGTCCGCGCGGCACAGCACGACTTCGCCGCTGAGCGCGGGAGCGCTCCCGCCCGGACGCACCGGGACCAGTGGAAGGATGCGGAGCAGCGCCTGGCGGCGTCGCTGGCCTCGCTGCTACAGGAGTCCACTGGCCACGAAGCCGGACCGGAGACGCAGGAGGTCATCGCACGGGCGGTCGCTGCCGCCTCGAGGGCCGCGCGCGGAGGCGAGGACGGGCCGGCGCTGCTGCTCGCGGTGGCGCAGGCTATCGCGGCGCCCACTCCGAGTCAGGGAGATGGCTCGGTGCAGGCACCGAGGCGGAGAGGGGAGGCGGCGTAGCGGGTCAGGAGGCGTTGGCGGCGGCGCGATCGCGGCTCGCCTTGCGCTCCACCAGGGCCATGACGCCGAACGAGGGGATGAAGAAGGCGAACGCCACCAGGGACGCAATCCACCAGCCCCCGATCAGCATCAGCAGACCAAGGGCAAGTGAAAAGGACATGCCCAGGATCGAACCGATCCGGGCAACCAGGACGTAGGCGGGAATTCCTTCAGGCATGGATCTGCGGGGAATCGTAGCAACCGGGGGTGACCCGGACAATGCACAAGCGTTGTCCGGGCGTGCTGGTGCGTCCGGAGACGTGCGGGCGATGTGGCAGGCGCACCGCATCGTCGCGCTGTTGCTGCTCTGCCTCCCAGTACTGGCGTGGGGCCTGGCAGGCGAGTTCGTCTACACGCTCTTCGTCCCCGGTGGCCTGTTCGTGGTCTTCACGGAGGCCGAGGCACTCCTGGCGCGCCGCGTGGGCGAGCGAGGGCGCATGTGGACGCTGACGGGCTTCCGCCTGCTCTACGTGGCGCTCGCGGTGCTGGGGGTGGCGGCCACGGTCTCCTGGTACTGGCTGGCGCCGTCCCTACTGGGGCTGGTGATCCTCAACGCCGCGCTGGTGCTGCCGGGACGGCCGCTGGCCGTGGTGACGGTGGCCGCCTCGCTGGGCAACGTGGCGGTGGCGGTGCTGCCTCGGACGGACGTCATGCGCGACACGGCCCTGGTGGCGGACCAGCAGCCCAGTTCGCTGGAGGTGGTCTTCATCTCCGCGATCCTGTTCCCGGCCGTCGCGATGTTCCTCCACATCCGGGGCCGCCGCACGCGCGAGATGCGCGCCCGCCTGGAACGCACCATCGGCGACCTGCGAGCGGTGCGGGACGACCTGGAGGGCTCCCAGGAGCAACTCCGCCGCTGGAACCGGCAACTGAACGCGGAGGTAGACCGCCAGACCCGGGCTTTGGAGGAGCGCAACCGCTACCTCTCCATCATCAACGCGGTCTCGTTCGCCCTCGCGGAGCCGATGGACGACGCGCAGGCGCTGGAGCGCGCGGTGCGGCTGGTGGCGCGCCTGCTGGGAGTGCGGGCGGCGCAGGCGTACACCCGAGGGCGAGACGGCCACGTGGTGGACCTCTTCGTCACCGTGGCGCCGGAGGACCTGTATGCGCCTCGGCTTCCGGAGGCGCTCTTGCGCTCCGTGGCTCGCACGGGGCGGCCGCTGACCTCCTCGCACCCGGACTGGGAGCCGGACGTGGAGTTGCCGGACCTGGGCGAGCAGTACCACGTGGTGCCCCTGGTCGCGAAGGGCCGCGTGCTCGGCTCGTTCGCCCTCATCGGCGACGGCACGCTCCGAGGCGACGATGACGGCCGCCATCTGCTGCTCCTGGTGGGCCGGGAGATGGGTGTCGCCCTCGAGAACGCGCGGCTCTACCAGGAGGCGCTGGAGAAGGCGGAGCGCGAGGAGTTCCTGGCGGACATCACGCGCCTGCTGAACGGCGGAGGCCGCGGCGAGCGCGCCCTGCCAGCCGTGCTGGAGGCGGTCATCGACCAGCTCGAGGCGCGGGAGGCGCTGCTGGTGTCGCTGCCGGAGGGCTCCCGTGACTTCGTGATCGCGGGGAGCGTGGTGCGAGACGACGGTGCCTCCGCCCTGGAGCCGATCGCCCGATCGCTCACGGGGCTGGTGGCGGACCGCGCGAACCCGCTGGTGCTGGGCGCCGGCGGCGAGGGCCCCCTGTCGGATGCCCTCGTGGCGCGAGGCCTGACCGCCGTCGCCGTCTCACCGATCCTCGCCACACGCAGCGCGGTGATGCCCGTGGTCGCCAGAGGCGGCCCGACCGGCGGAGAGGAACTGCGCCCCGGCGTGAGCCTGGTGGGCGCGCTGCTGGTGGCTTCCGGCGGCGAGGAGCCGTGGAGCGAGGAGCAGACCCAGCTCCTGCACCGCGTCGGCGACGTCATCGCGCGGCGGGTGCAGGCGGACGAACTGGTGGCCATCCAGCAGCAGCGCATCCGCGAACTCACCGGCCTGGCGGAAGTGGCGCGCACCATGCAGTC
>CAYTRA010000188.1:0-5542 GCA_964439675.1 uncultured Dehalococcoidaceae bacterium | reverse complement strand
GGCGGCGGTGGGGGAGGGGGAGGCGGAGGAGGCGGCGACTGCCAGTCCACGTCGATCGAGGCGGTGAGCGCCGATCCGGGGACAGTGTCGGCCCACCGCATGGTCACGGTGATGGTGTCCGTGCCCGGAGCCGCGCCGACGTACTGGGCCTGGGCCGAGCCCGTGCCGGATGCCTCGACGCTTCCGGCGTTCGCGCCTGCCCACGAGACCTCCACCGTCATCGAGTCGGCGGAGAAGTCACCGACGTCAACCTGCGGGGTGACGGTGATGGTCAGGGCGCTGCCGATCTCAGGGGCGGGGTCGGACACGGCGACGTTGAGGCCCGTGAGGTGGCTCGACGATGTCACGCCGACGCCGCCCAGCATCCATGCGTCGGGGCCCGTGGCCTGCCCCCACCACGTGGTGTGGACCTGGACGGGGACGTTTGAGCCGACGAACGAGGGGGGCCCGACCGGTCCAACGATGGCGGAGGAGCGGATGGTGGCCGTCCCGACGCTCCCGGCCTGGCGGTCGATCAGGTTCGTGGCGCCATTGCCGAGGAAGTAGGACTGGGTGATCGAGGTTTGTCCGTTCGCCTGGATCGCGGCGCCGACCACTTGGGCCGCGTTTCCCTCGAACCTGGAGCGGGTGACCGTGAGTGCCGAGGCGCCTGCGTTGGTGGAGTGGATCGCGCCGCCGCGCGCGCCGGCACCCGGCGCGGTGTTGTTCTCAAAGACGGAGTCCTCGATGACGGTCGAGGCGCTCGAATAGATGGCGCCACCGTGGCCGGTCGCGGACTGGTTCGCGTCGAAGTCCACGCGGCGCACGGTCAGGGCGCCGGTGGAGTAGATCGCGCCACCGGACGCCCCCGCGCCGGACACGCTGTTGTTCGTGAAGGCGGAGTCCTCGATGAGGGTCGTGCCCGTCGCGTAGAGGGCGCCGCCGTGTCCGGTCGTGGATTCGTTCGAGTCGAAGTCCACGTGACGGAGGGTCAGGGTGCCGGCGGAGTTGATCGCGCCGCCGTTGGCGGCCGTGGAGCCGCCGTGCAGGCGGAGGTCCTCGATGGTGAGTGACGCCGTGGGCGGCGCGCCCGAGAAGTCGATGAGTTGGTTGCCGCCGGCGACGGTCAGGGAAGTCGCTGCGATCCCGGCGCCGCGGATGGTCACCGCTGCATCGTGCAGGATGGTCAGCGTGGCCGGCTCGACGAAGGCCTCGGCGGCGAGGTCGATGATCAGCGATTCGCCCGCGACGGCGTGGAGGAGCGCCGCGGACACGGTCTCCTCGTCGCAGACGCCGACGCCGGCGCACACGGTGACCAGCACCGGGTCAGCACTCGCGGGGCGCGGTTGCGCGAGGACGCACAGGGCGCCGGCTGCGACCAGGAGCGCCGCGACGGCCCGCCACGGCCTACGCGTGAATCCGGAGAAGGAGAACACCGACAACGAGCCGTCCCATGCAGCGCCACTACCCGCCCTCGGATGGTGGCCGCGCACCGCTACCCCCGGGAGGCAGCCTACCCCAGCGGGGGCTCTCGGTCTGTGGTCGGCGTCGGGGTTTCGCCCGCATTTTCGAGCAAGAGCGCGCGGAGGATCAGCCAATCGCTCGCCGCACTGGGCAGCAGTCCGGGAGCGCGAGACTCGCCCCGCGTGTGCTCGCTTCTGGGAGAATGGATCCACGCTCCTGGGCCGCGCTGCGCCGGGTGGTGGCCGCAATGACCGAGTGGAACCGGTTCAGCCCGTGGTTGGCAGTCCTCGCGGGGGTGCTCATCCTGGTGGTGGGCGCTGCGGCGGTGGGCGTACTCATGCTCAGCCAGGTGGACGACTACACGCGCGGCCGCATGCCGGTGCAGTTCTACCGCGACCTGGAGGCGGCGGACCTGCTGGACGACTACCGCAGCACCTTCGCTATCGCACACAACTCTGGTGACAGCCTGGAGGCGACGCGACGGGCGATCGAGCATGGCGCGGACGTCATCGAGGTGGACGTCATCTCCATCCGCGGCGAACTCTACGCGGGCCACCGCACGCCGCTGCCGTTACTGGGACCGCTGCTGTTCCGTGGGCCTCGACTGGGGGAGGTCTGGGAGGCGGCGGCGCTCGTCGAGGTCATCAAGCTCGACCTGAAGGAGTCGTCGCCGGACTTCGTCGCGCGGGTGCTCCGGTTCCTGGAGGAGCGGGCGCCGCGCGACACGGTGGTGGTGTCACCGTCGATCTCGGTCCTGGCGTCGTTCCAGGAGGGTGCGCCGCACGTCGTCCGCGTGCTCAGCGTCCCGAACGCTGCGTCGCTTGAGTCGCTACTGGCGGCGGAGGACGTCTTTCGCGTCGGCAGGCTGATCGAGGGCGTCAGCGTGGCGCACTCCGCGCTCACGGAAGAGCGCGTGGGCGCGCTCAAGGCGCGGGGGCTCATGATCTTTGCGTTCACCGTGGACGACCTGGAGCGTGTCAACGAACTGGTCGCGCTGGACGTGGACGCGATCACCACGGACAACCTCGCATTGATGGAGCTCCTCGGCGGCCCGGGCCTCGGCGAGGCAGCCCTGCGCGACCGCATCGGCCCTCGGTAGGTAGTGGGGGAGGGTGTCCCGTAACGCAGCAGCGGCGCCCTCCAGGGCGCCGCTGCCTGTGTGTCGTTGGTAGCAGGGGCGGGATTTGAACCCGCGACCAACGGCTTATGAGTCCGCTGCTCTACCACTGAGCTACCCTGCCGCGTCCTTCGAGTTTCTCGGGCGTGGCGCGTGCTGTCTAGGGCTGCCGCCGGATTCGAGGCGTCCCAAGCCCCGTCCTACAGCAACGCCTCGATGGCGGAGACGAGTTCTGGGTCTTCGGGCGTCGTGCGGGGAGAGAAGCGGGCGACCACGTTGCCATCGCGGTCGACCAGGTACTTCTGGAAGTTCCACTGCACCTCGCCGCCCACGGGCTCCGGGAGGGTGGTGAGGTACTGGTACAGCGGGTGGATGTCGTCACCCTTGACGCTGATCTTGCCGAACATGGGGAACTGCACGCCGTAGGTGGCGGAGCAGAACTCCGCGATCTCCTCGTGCGTGCCGGGCTCCTGGCCACCGAAGTTGTTGGCGGGGAAGCCGATGACCGTGAACCCGCGCTCGCCATAGGTCTCGTGTAGGCGCTCGAGGCCCTCGTACTGGGGGGTCAGGCCGCACTTGCTGGCTACGTTCACCAGCAGGCGCACCTTGCCGTCGTACGCGGACAGCGCCTCTTCCGAGCCGTCCAGGCGCTCCATCACCAGGTCGATCATGTTCCCCTCCGTGCCTTGTCGGCCTCGTCGTGCCCCGTGAGTGTGCTGTGAGCGCGCTGCCGCGCCCGTCGGTACTGTAACGATTACACCGCATGCCGGGAGCGCTCGCTACGAGACTGCGTGGCGCGGGGCGCCGGGAGGGGCATCGATGGGCCTCCATCGCATCGAGGCGACGCAGGTGCTCCCGATCACCGTCGATGAGGCGTGGGCGTTCTTCGCCGATCCTCGCAACCTGGCGCTCCTCACGCCGCCGGAGATGCGCTTCGATGCTCCGCTGGGCCTGCCAGCGGTGGTGCGCGAAGGCATGGTGGTGCGCTACCGGATGACGCCGCTGCTGGGTGTGCCCGTCACATGGGTGGCGGAGTTCACCCACGTCGAGGACTCCCGTCTGTTCGTGGACGAGCAACGGTCCGGGCCTTACCGCTACTGGCAGCACCAGCACCGCTTCCGCAAGGCGCCCGGAGGCGTCGAGGTGGCGGACACGATCCACTACGACGTGGGCTTTGGAGCGTTGGGGGAGGTGGTCAACGCCTGCCTCGTACGGCCTCGACTGCGCGCGGTGTTCGCGTTCCGGCGGCGGGCGCTGGAGGAGCGGTTCGGCGCGGTGCGCTCCGGTAACATGGGACCACGATCTTGATGCGCCCCGACGCGGGGGAGGAGCGCCCTGTGCCCGACGCTGCGCAGCAGGCGGACCCGGAGGCCGACATGGCCCAGTGGCCGCCATCACAGCAGCCCCACGAACTCCGAGTAGACGTAGACGGCCTCTCGATCTGCGTCTTCGACTGGCCCGCCGACGAAGCGGATGCCCGTCCGATCCTGCTCGCGCACGCCACGGGCTTCCACGCCCGCACCTGGGACGCCGTCGCACGGTTACTTCCGGGCCATCGAGTGGTCGCCATCGACCTCCGTGGGCACGGGCGCAGCGACAACCCGGAACCGCCGATCGCGTGGGAGCGCTTTGGCCTCGATGTCGCCGCCGTCGCGAGGAGCCTCGACCTGCGGGGCGCCATTGGCGTGGGGCACTCGATGGGCGGGCACTCCACGATGGTGGCGGCGGCGCAGGAGCCGGACCGGTTCGCCTCGCTGCTGCTGCTGGACCCCGTGGTGATGGGCCGCCGGGAGGCGCCGCCTCCGGCCGAGGCAGGCTCGCCCGGCGGCTTCCACTTTGTCGCGCGGCGTCGGAACGAGTGGGGTAGCCCTCGAGAGATGGTGGAGCGGTTCCGCGACCGCTTCCCCTACAACGTCTGGGCGCCCGGCGTGCTGGAGGACTACGCGCAGTGGGGCCTGCTGCCGAACCCGGACGGCGAAGGCCTGGTGCTGGCGTGCCCTCCAGCGATCGAGGCGAGCATCTATGGAGGCGGCGGCGCCGGCTCCGAGGACATTGAGGCCCAGGTCATCCCGCGCATCCGCGTCCCCGTCCGAGTGGTCCGCGCTCGCCAGCGCCAACCGGGCGAGGAGGCTGCGCCATTCTCGACGTCCCCGACGCGGCCGGACCTGGCCTCGCTGTTCGCGCACGGCGAGGACGTGCTGATGGCGGAGATGTCGCACTTCATCCCGATGGAGGATCCGGCGTTCGTGGCACGGCAGATCATGGACATGGCGGCTCGCGCGGAGGCACTGGAGCACGCGTAAGCGTTGGTCAGGTGGAGTAGGATGGACGTATGAGCGAACTCGAAACGCGCACCCCGACCATCAAGTTCACGGAGGCGGCCTTCGCGAAGCTGGCCGAAGTGATCGACAACCATCCGAACCCCGTCGCGGGGCTTCGGCTCGAGATCGCTGACCGCTCCGGCGGCCAGTTCCGCCACCTGCTGAGCCTGGTGGAGGAAGGCGCCCAACTGGAATCCGACGTGGAGGTGGAGACGGCGGACGGCATCACGCTGTACGTCCCGGCCGCCGACGGCCAGTACCTGGACGGCCTGGAGATCCACTTCTTCGACGAAGACGGCAACCAGGGCCTGGAGTTCCGCAACCCCAACCCCATCTGGTCTGACCCTCGAGAGTTCGCGATCCAGGAGCTCTTCGACCAGCACCTCAACCCGCAGATCGGCAGCCACGGCGGCAGCGTGAAGTTGCTGGGCGTGCAGGGCCGCACGGCCTACGTGGAGTTCGCCGGCGGCTGCGTCGGATGCGGCATGGCCACCGCCACCCTCAAGCAGGGCGTGGAGGCCTCCCTCAAGCAGCACGTCCCGGACATCGAGGAAGTCACTGACGTGACGGACCACGCCTCCGGTACGAACCCCTACTACCGCCCCAGCGCCTCGCACGGCCACGCGCACGCCCACTAGCGGCACGCCCTCGGGCTTCGCTC
>CAYTRA010000187.1:0-5616 GCA_964439675.1 uncultured Dehalococcoidaceae bacterium | reverse complement strand
GCCATCCCCCACCTCACACCGGCTACCCTCCCCCCATGGCCACCACCGATCCCCCCGCCCCGCGCCTCGACCTGCCGTTCCAGCCCCCCATCGAGCCCATGCTCGCCGCCATCGGCGAGCGCATCCCGGGCGGCGACGGGTGGCTCTACGAGCCCAAGTGGGACGGCTTCCGCGCGCTCGTCTTCTTCGACGGCCGCTCCATCTACCTCCAGAGCCGGGACCTCAAGCCCCTCGGCCGGTACTTCCCGGAACTCGAACGCGGACTCGCCGAGGCGCTCCCGGGGCCGGTGGTCCTGGACGGAGAGGTCGTCATCCTCAGCGCGCACGGCCTGGACTTCGGCGCGCTCCAGATGCGCATCCACCCCGCCGAGTCCCGCATCCGCAAACTCGCCGACGAGATCCCCGCCCACTTCGTCGCCTTCGACCTTCTCGCGGACGGCGACGAGGACCTGCGCAAGCGCCCCCTCGAGGAGCGCCACCGCCGCCTCTGGGAGCGACTGCCAGAGGAGCACCGCCCGCTCCTCCACACCCCGGCTACGCGAGACGCCGAGCAGGCCCAGGACTGGTTCGAACGCTTCGAGGGCGCGGGCTTCGATGGGGTGATCGCGAAGCGCCTGGAGCAGCCGTACCAGCCCGGCGTGCGGTCGCTCGTGAAGATCAAGCACGTCCGCACCGCCGACTGCGTCGTCGGTGGACTGCGCTGGGCGAAGGGACAGGAGGGGACCGCCGTCGGCTCGCTCCTCCTCGGCCTCTACGACGACCGAGGCGTGCTCCACCACGTGGGGCACACGTCGTCCTTCAAGGCGCCGGAGCGGCGCACGCTGGCGGAGCAACTGTCGGCCTACATGGTCCCCGTAGAGGACGACTCGACGGGCTTCGGCAAAGGACGCACGCCCGGGACGCCCAGCCGCTGGAGCAGCGGCAAGGACTCCTCGTGGGTGCGGCTACGCCCGGAACTGGTCTGCGAGGTGAAGTTCGACCACCTCCAGGGCGACCGCTTCCGCCACGCCACCACCTTCCAGCGCTGGCGCCCCGACAAGCCCCCGCAGGACTGCACCTACGACCAACTCGAGGTCGCCGTCCCCGCCGAGTTGCGCGACCTCCTCAGGCGTTAGCCGCGACCCAGAGCCGCCTCACCCCAACCCGCTGGTCCTGAGCGCGTCGAAGGGCGGACGAACCCGTACGCCCCGGACGCCCTCAACACCCGTTCGTCCTGAGCATGTCGAAGGGCGGACGGGCCCGGTACCCCTCGGACGCCCGGGCCAGCCCCCACAACCCCGCTACGGGAACGGAAAGCCCGGGGGCACCTCGGGCGCGGCACAGCGCACCATGAACGGCGCTTCCGGGAACAGCGTGTCCGGGAACATCGCGTTGACGTGCGGCGGCGCCCCGAAGATGTAGCCCTGGAGCAGCCCTTCCACCGCCTGCCACAACGAGGTAGGCGAGGCACAGCCTTGCCCCTGCAGCAACTCCGACATCAGGTCGACTGGCGCCCCAACCCCGTCCAGGCTCTGGAGGCTCAGGCCCTGCGGCGCAACCGGCTGGGAGAACGGGGTACCGGCCAGCAGCGAGAAGGCCCCGGGGCCTGGGATGTCCCCCGTCACCATTCCCGCGATCTGCTCGAAGAGCGACGGCAGCAGCATCCACATGCTGCCGTTGTGCCATGCGAGGAGCGGATCCTGCTCCTGCGTCCCCGGCATACCCAACGCCATCGACAGGCCCGCCGGCAACCCGAAGGAAGTCAGCGCTTCGCCTCCGGCCGACTCCGCCTGGAGTAGGAAACTCATCAACGGGGAGATCACCATGAGGTTCGAGGAGGGCAGCACCGGCAGGTTCAGGCCTGCGCCCCAGAGCAGGGAGAGCATGGTCTGCCCCGGTAGCGCCCCCGAGGGGAACTGCATCGACATGGCGCTGCCCCCGAGGGAGCCTCCCTGGACGCCCAGGAGCGCGCTCCACACGTTCAGCGGGCTCTGCGACGGAGTCGCCGGCGCAGGCGGTGGCGGCGGTGCGGGCGCCTCGTACGCGCCGATATCGCACGCGGCGCCTGTGGCGCGCGTCGTCCCCCGCTGGTCCACGTTGCCCACCGGCGCGTCGCCGCACACCGCGTCGTCCCCGGCATCGATGCCCGGCGAGCCATCGAGGAGCGCGTGGGTCTGCGTCGCCCCGCCATTGGAGGCGAGCGCGCCCAGCATCGGATCCGTGTTCACCATCGTGCTGACGTTCGTGAAATGCGCCGCGCATGAGCCGTCACCGATGATGTTGTGGCCGTCGTCCGTCAGCGCCACCGCCGAGCAGTCACCGTCCCCGCCCGTGTTGCCCGCGATGATGGTGTTCGCGACGTTGGCGGCGAGGGTGTTGAGACCGCCGCTTCCGCCAGCCCCGCCCACGTTCCCGGTCACCGTGCTGTTGAGGAGCGTGAGCGCCGATCCGGCTCCCGCGCTCGTGATGCCGCCGTGCACGTCGCCTGTGTTGCCGCTGATCGTGCTGTTGACCACCGTCAGCGTGCCGCTGACGTTCACGATGCCGCCCAGCACCTCGGTGGAGGTGTTCCCACTGACGGTGCTGCGGCTAAGCGTGAAGTTCGCGCCGGAGGCGTTGAAGACGCCGGCCCCGGCGTTGCCCCCGTGCGCCTCGTTTCCGCTCACGGTGCTCCGCGTGACAGTCGCCGTCCCGCCGCTATAGATGCCGCCACCCTCGTTCCCGGCGCGGTTGGCTGCGACCACGCTGTCGGTGACCACGAGGATCGAGGCGTTGTAGATGCCCCCGCCGTCGTTCGCCTCGCGGCCGTGGCGCACGGTGACGTCCTGCAGCGTTAGGCGGCTCCCCGCCACCACGTGGAACACCCGGTCCTCCACGCCCACCGGCGCGCCACACGCCGCCGCGAGTTGGTCCGTCTGGCACGCCTCGATGATCGAGGCGGACGCACCCGCTCCCACGATCGTGACATTCCCGCCGTTCATGACATCGAGGTCGCCCGTTGCGCCCAGGTCCTCGCCCGCGCCGTCGAGGTCGAGCGTGTACGCGCCTGCCGGAAGCGTGATCGTCGTGGGCACCCGCCAGGCGTTCGCCTCCTGGATCGCCGCGCGCAGCGTGCACTCCCCGCCTGGCGAGGCGCACACCCCGTTGGTCGTGTCGTCGACGGCGTCCGTGGTGCTGTCCACCGTGAACGCGAGCGCGCTCGGGTTGTACTCGTACGCGCCGATGTCACACGGGCCGGAACGCGTGACGCCTCGCTGGTCCAGCCCGTTCACCGGTGCATTCGCGCACGCGATGTTGCTGGCGGCGTTGATCGCCGGTGAGCCCGCGAGCAACGCATGCGTCTGCGTCGGCCCACCATTCGAGGCGAGCGCGCCCAGCATGGGATCGCCGGAGAGCGTCGCGCCGCACGAGCCATCCTCGATCAGGCTGCGCACGATCCCCACGCCTCCCCCGTCTTCGCAGTCGGCCGCAGTGCTGCCCGAAACAATGGTGTTGATCAGCGCCAACGTGCCGTTCGTGCCGACGACCCCTCGACCCATGCTGTTTGCGATCGTCACGTTCATCAGCACCGCGGTGGCGCCGGGCTCGTCCTGGTGGATGACTGCTCCAGCGCCGTTGGCGGTGAAGGTGGAGTTCCATATGTCTGCGTCTGCGTTCGCGTTCAGTTCCACATGCCCAAAGGAGGCCGTCCTGTTGGCGTTCCCACTGAAGAGACTGCTCGTGACGTCGATCGTGACGCTGTCCGCCGCTGTCGCGGCGTAGATGATGCCGCCCTCGTCGCCGACGTTATCCGAGACCACACTGCCGCTCAGCGAAAGAGCGCCGCCGTTACCTACCCAGAAGGCGCCACCCCGGTCTCCCTCGTTCCCGGTCAGCGTCGTGCCACTGACCGTCGTCGTACCGGACGAGGCGATCCCGCCACCGTTTCCGCCGTCGTTGTAAGCGATCACGGAGTTCGCAACCGTCAGCGCCGCGGTGGCTTCCACGTACACGGCGGCACCCACGGCAGTCCGACCGTGACGCACCGTCACGCCGTCCAGCGACAGGGTCCCCCCCGCCACCACGTGCATCACCCGCGTTCCCACGCCATCTGCCGTGCAGGACGCGCCGATCTGCGGAACGGTGCACGCCTGGATGATCGTCGTCGACGCACCCGCACCCATGATGGTGATGTCGCTGCCGGCCGTGATGTCGAGGTCGCCCACCGCCGCAGTGTCGTCATCCCCCACGATCATGAGGGTGTACGTGCCGGCCGGCAGCGTGATGGTGTCCGCGCCCGCGCCTCCCGCGCACTCGTTCACCGCTGCGTCGGTGTTCGCCGCGATGATCGCCTCGCGGAGCGTGCAGCCCCCGTCGACCGCGACCGCGTCCGCCGTCGAGTCGACATCGATGTTCGCGGCATGGGCGGGCGGCGGGTTGGATGCCAGGAGCGCGCCGAATACGACGAAGAGCAAAGCAACGCCGAGGCGCAGTGCGCGGAGGCGAGTCATGGGGGCGTCTTTCCGTTGCGAGGTCGCCCCGGAAGGACTCCCCTACCGTCCGTGCAGTGTCCGTGTCTTGTTACAAACGCGCGACATCCGGTGTCAAGCGCGGAAGGCACACCGCCCCCGCCGCCTCACGCCTTCTTGCGGCGGCTCGGCTGCACTCGAGGAGGCTCCCCCGGCTGCTTCGGGAAGTTCGGCGGCCACGGCGCGTCGCCCTGGCCATCCGCCTCGTGCTGCGCCACCAGGTCCAGCAGCGGCGCCAGCGAGTGCGCCACGTCATCGATGCTCGCCTGCGGGTCACCCACCTCGCGCAGGCGGTCCGGCACCGTGCGCAGCGTGAACGCCGCCGGGTCCACCTCGGCCACCTCGTCCCAGTCGAGGGGACACGAGACGCGGGCGTCCGCTACCGCGCGTACGGAGTACGCCGCCGCCACCGTGCGGTCGCGCGCGTTCTGGTTGTAGTCGATGAAGACGCCGTGGCGCTCTTCCTTCCACCACGCGCTCGTCGCCAGGTCCGGCAGCCGTCCCTCCACCTCGCGAGCCAGCGCCAGCGCCGCCCGCCGCACCTCCACGAACCCCCATCGAGGTTCGATACGCACATTGATGTGGATCCCGCGCGAGCCGGACGTCTTCGGGTAGGACCGGTACCCCAACTCCCGCAGCACGTCCCCGCATTCGAGGGCGACTCGACGCACGTCCGCGAACGTCGCCTCCGGCGTGGGATCGAGGTCCACGCGCAGTTCGTCCGGGTGGTCGACGTCGGAGTCGCGCACTGGCCACGGGTTCATGTCCACGCAGCCGAGGTTCGCCATCCACACCAGGTCGGCCACCTCGTCCGCCACCACCATGTCCGCGGACCGCCCGCTCGGATACGTGATGCGCGCCGTGTGTACCCACTCTGGCCGCTTCGAGGGCGCCCGCTTCTGAAAGAACGGGTCCTCCCCGATCCCATCCACGAACCGCTTCAGCACCACCGGCCTCCGGTGCACCCCTCGCAGCGCCGCCTCCCCCACCTCGAGGTAGTACCGGACCAGGTCCCCCTTCGAGAGCCCCGCCTCCGGGAAGTACACCTTGTCCGGGTTCGTCACCCGGACCTCCCGGGGGGGGGGGGGGCGGGGGGGGGGGGGGGGGGGGGGGGGGGGGGGGGGGGGGG
>CAYTRA010000186.1:0-5640 GCA_964439675.1 uncultured Dehalococcoidaceae bacterium | reverse complement strand
GTAGCGATTGTCGAAAAAGTGCTTCGTGTTGGCCTCGTTGACCGCCACGATCGGGTACTCCAGCGCGCCCTGCTTCGCGAGGGCCTTCAGCCGGATGACCCCGGTGGTCGTCTCCTCCGTGCCGCCCACGATGTCGCCGAGGAGGTCACGGCGGTCCTTGTGCAGCACGGCCACCACGTCCGCGCCGTCGTCCATGGTGATCTGGGGGCGGTTGGAGATCGCCTCCTGGATGTGCTCGTAGTAGGTCTCGTTGGACTCGCCCTTGATGGCGAAGGTGGGGATGCCGTACTCCACGGCGAGGGCCGCCGCCACATCGTCCTGAGTGGAGAGCGGGTTGGAGGCGGTCAGTCGCACCTCGGCGCCGCCGTCGCGGAGCGCGAGCATGAGGTTCGCGGTCTCGCTGGTGACGTGCAGGCAGGCCGTGACACGCACGCCCTTCAGCGGCTGCTCCTGCGCGAAGCGTTCCCGGATCTGGCGGATGACGGGCATCTCGCGCGCCGCCCACTCGATGCGGGCGACGCCGGTGCGGGCGAGCGATGCGTCCGCGATGTCTCCGACGAAACTGGTGGTCATTGGTGCTTCCCTCTGGTCTCCGGACGCTGCCGCGGCCGGACTGCGTATCCACGTGGGTGCCTGCGGGCGGGTCAGCGAGACGGGTGACGCGCCACCCACTCGATGTGCTCGCCGTAGGGGCGCCCCCGCCGCCGCGCCATGAACCGGCGCCAGAGGGGGGACAGGCCGAAGAGGTCGCGCCGCTCCAGGCGGGCCTCCACAACCGCGCTGCCCCGACGATATCCGAGGGTGCTGTATGCCGCGACTGCGGGGGTGTTCTCCGGGTTCACCGTTAGTACGACTTCGCCGCAGCCTCGTGCGAGCAGTTCCCGCGTCACGGCGGCCGTCACCTGCTTCGCCAGCCCTCGACCGCGGTATCGAGGGTGCGTGAACACGTTGCCCAGGACGGCGATGGACTGGTGGGGCGACACCACGTGCGTCCCGGCCACGGAGATCAGCCGGTCGCCATCGAACGCGCCGAAGTAGATCGCGCGCTCCACGCCCTCCGCCGTGTAGTGCGTCGGGCCGCCCTCGGTGCCGTAAAGGCCGTTCAGGCGCACCACGTCGTGCCCTCGCAGGGGGCGGAGGTCCACTGGCTCGATGTCCTGGAACGTGAAGGAGGTGGTGGACATGCGCACCATGTGCAGCGTGTCCGAGACCATGTGCGTCCGGTCGATGGCGTCCACGTGCTCGGGCGCGGCGGTGGAGAGGTAGCCGAAGCGCGGCCCGGGGTGCAGGGACAGGATCGCCGACACCGCGTCGGCGTCCCCGACGGCGACCGTGACGGCGCCCAGCGCGCGCGAGTGCATCACGGTCGCGCTCCCGCAGGGGCCGTCCGCGCCCCAGTACTGGGACTCCGCGAACAACTCCGGCTCCAGGTGGCCCAGGGCATAAGCCGCGAACGCGCGATCCTCCGACAGGCGCGCCTCGATGACCCGGCGGTCGCGCAATGGCGCGACCTGGTAGCCCGCCACCGCGGCGCGCTCCATGGCTCCGTCCGTCACGATGCCGCCTCCGCGGGTTCCTCGCCCCAGTAGCGCGCGACGAGGGGCGCGAGTCGCCGGCGGGTCGCCTCCGGCACCACGTCCGGTCTCGTCACCAGCGCGCTGCCGAGGGCGTCCTGACAGCCGCAGTCCTCCGTCAGCACGTTCAGCGCACCGATGGCCACGGCCACCGCCTCGCGAGCCTTCGCCGCGTTGCGGTTGAGGTTCTCGACCACGAGGTCTGCCGAGACATCGGCCTCGGACTCGTGCCAGACGTCATAGTCGGTGGCGAAGCAGAGCGTCGCGTAGTGCAGTTCTGCCTCTCGGGCGAGTTTCGCCTCCGGCATGGCGGTCATACCGATGACGCTGCCGCCCCATTGCCGGTATAGGCGCGACTCGGCGCGGGTGGAGAATGCGGGGCCGTTGATGACGACCAGCGTGCCGCCTCGATGGGTGGTGACGCCCGCCGTCTGCGCCGCGCCGCCGAGGACGGATGCCAGGTTTGGGCAGAACGGATCCGCGAGGCCGATGTGTGCCACGGCCCCATCCCCGAAGAAGGTGTTGGGCCGGCCGTGGGTGCGGTCAATGACCTGGTCCGGGACCACCGCGTGGAGCGGCTCGACCTCCTGCTGGAGCGATCCAACGGCCGAGATCGAAATGACGTAGCGCACGCCGAGCGTCTTGAGCGCCCAGATGTTGGCCTGTGACGGCAGTTCCTGCGGCAGGATGCGATGGCCCTCGCCGTGGCGGGCGATGAAGGCGACCTGCCGGCCCTTCAGCGTGCCGACCGTGATGGTGCTGCTGGGGGCGCCGTAGGGCGTGTCCACGGTGACGGCGCGAGCGTCAGTGAGGCCCGGCATCTCGTAGAAGCCGGACCCGCCGATCACGCCAACATCAGCACGCGGGCGAGCGTCGTCCGCCATCAGCGCCCCTCCAACCCGTCGAGAGTGCCTGTCGCGCGGGCCGTCCGCAAGGTGCCATCACGAGTGCAGGAGGTCTGCGAAGGGCCGAGAGCGACCGCAAGGGACTCAGACCAGGTTGTCGCTCTTTTGGCGGTTACAGGGTCCACAGAGGACCTGGACGTTCTCGGAGGCGTTGCCGCCGCCCTTGGCCACGGGGATCACGTGGTCGAACTGGAGGTCGTCCTCGCTCCCGCAGCGGACGCAGCGGCCGTCGTCGCGCTCCCATACGAAGAGGCGGACGTCGTCCGGGATGCGCTCCCGGCGCGCGAACTCCACGGCCTCCTCGGCGGCACGCACCTTGCGCAGGCGCTCGATGCGCGCGTCCTGTCGGCGCCGGCGGTCCCACGCGAGGAGGGCGACGGCCTCGGCGTCCAAGCCCTCGTCGTCCCAGTAGAGGCCGTCCGTGGTCCACCAGAGCGTGCGCCCCGTCTCCTCGTGCAGCGCCGCCGCCTCGCCCGCCTCGATGGCCTCGGCGGCGCGCCGGTACTCGCGCCGACCGAGCGTGACGAGGACGCCCGAGGACGAACGCACCTCGTGCATCGCGAAGATGCCGAAGCCAGTCTTGCGCAGTTCCAGCCCGGAGGCCCGCCGCAGACTCACCGCGCGCGTTCCGCCGAGGCCGCACGAGCGGCCAGCATGCCGAGGGGCTCCTCGAACGGAGGGCGCAGGACGCCGGCCTCGGTGACGAACGCCGACACCAGCGCTGCGGGGGTGACGTCGAACGCGGGGTTGAGGGCAGTCGCGCCGGGCGACGCCACGCGTACACCCCCGACCTCCAGCACCTCCTCCGCCTCGCGCTCCTCGATGGGGATGGCGTCGCCGGATGGGGTGTCGAAGTCGAACGTGGAGACGGGGGCGGCAACGTAGAACGGCACGCCGTAGTGCTGCGCCAGCACGGCGAGGCCCAGCGTGCCGACCTTGTTCGCGGTGTCGCCGTTCCTCGCGATGCGGTCGGCGCCGACGATCACCGCCTGCACACGCCCTGCCGCGAGCATCGAGGCAGCCGCGCCGTCCGCGACCAGGTCGAACGGCACGCGGTGCTGCTGGAGTTCCCACGCGGTGAGCCGCGCGCCCTGGAGGCGCGGCCGAGTCTCGTCCGCGAGGACGTGGGCGACGCGGCCCTCCCGGTACGCCTCGACGATGACGCCGAGCGCGGTACCGAGGCCGCCCGTGGCCAGGGGGCCGGTGTTGCAGTGCGTGAGGACAGTGGCGCCCGGCTCGAAGAGGACTGCGCCCGCCTCCGCCATCGCGCGGTCGGCGTGGCGTTGCTCCTCGTGGATAGCGCGCGCCTCGGCCAGGACGGCCGCCCGCACCGTCGCCTCGCCCTCGTAGTCGTGCGTGGCGCGCACCACCCGGTCGAGTGCCCAGCGGAGGTTGACCGCCGTCGGCCTCGTGGCTGCGAGCACCTCGGCGGCGCGGTCCACCGCCTTCGCCGCCGTGCCGTCCGGCCCCTGCGGCGCGAGGTGTGCCGCCAGCGCGAGGCCGTAGGCCGCCGTGATGCCGATGGCAGGGGCGCCTCGGACGCGCATCACGCGAATGGCCTCCGCCACCTCCTCGACCGTGCGCAGGTCGACGTATCGAGTGGCCTCGGGCAGCGCGGTCTGGTCCAGGAGGCGCACGCTGCCGTCCGCCCAGGCGATCGGTTCGTAGGGTTCGCTCACGCCTCGATGGTAGGACGCATGTTCTGGCGCTGCCAGTTGGGATGGTGTGATGTCGTCTATCCTCGGGCACATGGATGGGCGCGATGCAGTCACCTACGATGTCGAAGCAGACGTGCTCTATGTCACTCTCGCGGAGGGTGATGTCGCGCGCTCCACGAGCCTCGATGACCTCCGTATCCTCGACTACTCGGAGGACGGCGCGGTGCTGGGTATCGAGTTCATCAACGCGAGCGCGGGCGTTGACCTGGCGGACATCCCGTTCCAGCGGCGCGTTGAGGCGCTCATCGGCGAGAGCGGCCTCTCCATTCGAGTCGTCGTCTAGGTCAGGCCGCTAGTACGTCAGCAGCGACGTGACCGGGCGGTCGCCGATGGCGGTACGGCCGCCGAGGTCCGCGAGCTCGATCACGAAGGCGTAGCCGGCGACCTGGCCACCGCACTCCTCGATGAGGCGCGCGGCCGCTGCGGCCGTGCCGCCGGTGGCGAGCAGGTCGTCCACGATCACCACGCGATAGCCCTCGACGGTGGGGTGGCGGTGCATCTCCAGCGCGCCGCTGCCGTACTCCAGCGCGTACGTCACGGAGGCCACGTCATGCGGGAGTTTGCCGGGCTTTCGCACCAGCACGAACGGCAGGTCGAGGCGCTCCGCGACGGGGACGCCGAAGATGAAGCCGCGCGACTCCACGCCGCAGATGAGGGTCGCGCCCATCTCGCGGGCCGCATCGGCCAGGGCGTCGTTGACGGCGCGGCGTGCGGGCGGGTCGTACAGGAGCGGGGTGATGTCGCGGAAGAGGATGCCCGGCTGCGGGAAGTCCGGGATCTCTCGGATGAGCAGGGGCAGCCGGTCCAGGTCCGTGGTCACGTCTGCATGCTACCCGTGGGGGACGCGAGGAGGGAGTGGAAACCCCTCGCCGCTCGTGATGCGGGCGCGTAGCATCCGCACGTGACCCCGACTCCTCCCACGGACGACCCGTTCGCCTCGATTGCGGCGTTCTACGACCTCGACTTCGAGGACTTCACGGACGACGTTGCCTTCTACCAGCGCCTGGTGGAGATCCACGGCACGCGCGTGCTGGAACTCGGTGCGGGCACGGGGCGTGTCGCGGTACCCCTCGCGGAGGCGGGGGCGAAGGTGACCGGCGTGGACGTGTCCGCGGGGATGCTCGACATCGCGAGGGCGCGCGCGGCGGAGGCCGGCGTCGACCTCACGCTGGTGGACGCCGACATTCGTACCCTCCGGCTGCGAGGGCGCTTCGACCTGGTGATCGCGCCCCTCGGCACCTTGCAGCACATGGAAACGCCGGACGACCTGGTGGCGGCCCTCAAGACCATGGCGCGGCACCTTGCCTCGGGGGGCGTGGCGGTGGTGGACGTGGAGTCGCCGGTGCCGGACGACTTCGACCCGTCACCGCAGCCGCTCATCCAGCATTGGTCCAAGCCGTGGCGCGACGGACGCGTGACCAAGATCGTGTCGGTGGACGCCAT
>CAYTRA010000185.1:0-5653 GCA_964439675.1 uncultured Dehalococcoidaceae bacterium | reverse complement strand
GCCTCCGCCGCCAGGAGGAACGCCGCGCCCAGCGCGAGGCGCAGGCGAAGCAGGGGGAGTAGCGCCTAGCCCGGCCGCAGCATCCAAGCGAGGCGTCGCGCCTGCTCCTGCAGGGCTCGTGACTCCTCCGTCCCGTCGTGGAACGGCGGGATGGTGACGAACGCCTCGAGCGCGCCGGCAGGGAGGGCGCTCAGCGCCTCAAGGTCCTCCTCGCGGATCGCGGCGACGATCGCGGGGCCGCGGATGCCCAGGGCGTCCACGACCTTCAGCCGGCCCGTGGCGTCAGCCATCACGTTGCGCGGACTCACATCCGAGCCGCCCCAGAAGGGCAGGCTTGCGGCGCCTTCCTCCATCGCCTTCACAAGCGCCGCCCTCGCCGCATCGAGGTGCGGGTCGCCTCGGAATCTCGCTGGGTCCGCTCCGGGCGTCTCGCACCAGTCCGCCTTCGGCTGGTGCCACGCCGGCAGGTCGAGCGCGAGGCAGAGGGAGGCCGCCGCCACGGGATCGGCGGGGTAGAGGCGCTCCATGAACACGACATGCCCGCCGTGCGCGAGGTGCGAGACGCCATCGATGCGCTGCAGGTACAGGTTCGTGCGCAGGCGGCGGCAGACCTGCACGTGCAGCAGGTAGGCGGGATCCCACGGCGTCACACGGGCGACGCTCGCGCCGTCCGGGGAGACGTGCACCCACGACCAGTCGCCCGTGCCCAGGAGGACCCAGCCGGCCGCCTCCAGGGAGCGGCGGGCGCCCTCGACGGTCTCGTCCGGCGCGAACTCGGGTGGCGTGCTCACGGCGTCTCCGGGACTGCGGGCGGCGCCGGCTCCGGTGCGCGCGGCTCATCGAGGGGCTTCGTGTGGACGAGGCGCACGGCGGGCAGCAGGACGAGCGCGCCCACGGCCAGGGATGCGCGCACGCTGGCGAAACGGACGAGGCTCGACGCAACGGGGCCCTGCGCCACCTGCCCGACGGAGTTCATCTGGTTCACGATCGACAGCACGGTCGCGCGCGTGCCTGGTTCCAGTCCGCGGTTCACCCATGCAGTGAAGAACGGCTCCGGCGCGGACGCCATCCAGTGCGCCACTACGATCAGCACGATCGCGAGCACCGCGGAGGGCGCGAGGGCGAACGCCAGGTTGGCGGCAGTCGCGGCGGCAAACAGCAGCCCCAACACCCGAGCGGCGGATGCCCTCGATCCGTCGGCGCTCAGGCGCCGGCCGAGCGCGATCACGCCGAGCGTGCCGGCCTGGCTGGCGATCGCGATGCCCCCGAACAGCACCACCTCGTCCACGCCGGAGGGCAGCCCGATGCCCTCGATGAGGTGGTACCCCCACAGGGAGGAGACCATCTCGGATGATGCGCCGATGAGGAACGAGACGCCCAGGGCGGCCCGCACCATTGGCCGCGCCCTCGCGGTGGCGAGCCCGACGGACCCGGTCTCCCGCATGCGGCGCAGCGGTGACTGGGTGCTCGGCGCCGGCCGCCAACCGACCTCCGTCATCGTGCACAGGAGCAGGACTCCGAGCGCAACGTGTCCGAGGCCACCGACGATCCACGGGGCGCTCCCGTGCCAGAGCCCCAGTCCCGCCCCGCCGAGGACACCGGCCACCCGCGCCGCCTGCCGCCACTGCGCGGCGCGCGGGTAGACACGCGCCGCCGCGTCCTCCCCGATCTCGTCCGCGAGCCACGCCTCGCTCGCGCCACTGGCGAAGGTGAAGCCGAAGCCCCAGAGGAACTGTCCGACCACGACGCCCTCGAAGGACGGGAACATGCCGATGACGGCCCACGCCGCGCCGGAGATCAGTGTGCCGACGATGACGGAGAGGCGCCGGCTGACGGCATCCGCCAGCACGCCGGTCGGGATCTCGAACAGCACCACGGTCGCTTCCAGGACGACCGCCACGGCGATCAGTTCATACGGGCCGAGACCGGCGTCGCGGACGACGTACAACTGGTGGAGCGCGAACGCCATCCACATGAAGAAGCCGCCCGCGACCGCCCGGAGCGTGTACGCGTGCTCCGGGTTGATCGCCCGGCCGGGCAGCAGGGTGGGCTGCCGGTGAAACCAGGGTGAGTGTGACAACGAAGGTCCCTCGCGATGGGCCGGGCGCGAAGCGCACGCGCGACGACGCTCCCGGCGCTAGCCGGTGAGGCCTCGACCGGTCGCGCGAGGGGTGTCCGCTACGCGCGAGCGAACGAGGCGGAAGCGGAGGTCGTCGTTGGCACGATGGCCAGCCCTTCGTTCCGTCGCTCGGGACGGCGGAAGGATGCTGCGGTGGGCGGGGGCGCGTCAAGTCGCTGGGTGGTGCGGGGGCGCTCGGTGCTGCGCCTTCATGGCCCTCGGAAGGTTGTGGTGGGGCGGATCATCGAGGGCTGGCGCCCCCACCCCAGCCCTCCCCCCGAAAGGGGGAGGGGGCCGGAGGGTGAAGGCTACTGCTCGAAGACCCAGGGGTCGCTGGCACGGGTCCAGGCGATGGGGTCGATGCCCTCGAACCAGATGCCGATCTCGCGGACGGCGTCGTCGGCGTTGGCGGAGCCGTGGACCAGGTTGCGGCCGATCTCCAGGCCGAAGTCGTGGCGGATGGTGCCGGGGGCGGCCTCGGTGGGGCGGGTGGCGCCCAGGGTCTGGCGCGCGGCGGCGATGGCGTCCGTGCCCTCGAAGACGGCGGCGATGATGGGGGCGGAGGTGATGTACTGCACGAGGCCGGCGAAGAACGGCTTCTCGGTGTGCTCCGCGTAGTGGCGCTTCGCGATCGCCTCGTCGGCCTGGAGCATGCGGACGGCGACGGGCTTGAGGCCGCGCGCCTCCAGGCGGCGGAGCACCTCGAAGGCGAGTCCGCGCTGCATGGCGTCCGGCTTCACGAGGATCAGCGTGCGTTCCATCTGGTGTGGTCTCCTTCGCGCGTCACTTGTCGTTATCGGGTGTCGTGGTGGGACGGGTGATCGAGGGCGGGCGCAGGTACAGCGCGTCCACGAGTCCCGGGTCGCCGAACGCCATCCTCGCGCGGGCGATGCGCAGCAGCGCCACCGCACGCGGCTCGGCAGGATCGGCTGCGACAGTGTCGCCTGTCCGCGCCTCAGCGTCTCGCGCCCGTTCGAGGGCCTCCGACGACTCGCCGGTCCACAGCGCCGGGCGCGGCGCCAGGCGTGCCGCCTCCTCCGGCGAGGTGATCGAGGGCGCCAAGACCTCCCGAGGCGCGCCGGCCGGATCGCGCTCGTAGGCGGCCCATGCGACGCCTCGGCCGGCGTTGTGCACGGCGACGATGGTGGGGCCGCCCTCGGAACCGACGCGCGCGGCGTCCGCCTCCAGGCGGCCGACGCCGGCGAGGGGGACGTCCAGCGCGAGGGCCATGCCCTGCGCCGTGGCGATGGCAGAGCGGACTGCGCCGTACTGGCCGGGACCCACGTTCACGGCGATGCGGCCAATCTCCTCGCGTGCCACGCCGGCCTCCGCGAGGAGTGCTTCGACCTGGCCGAGCAGTTCGCGTGAGATGGTCGTCGTGGCCCGCCACACGCGCGTCGCCACCTCGCGGCCGTCGGGGGTGACGAGGGCGAGCGACGCGTCGTCCGAGGCTGCGTCGATGCCGAGGTCGAGACGGGGCTCAGCCACGCGCGCCCAGCCCGTCCAGGATGCGCCGGTAGCGCTCCCCGTTGGCGACGATGGTGATGCGCCGGTGCTTGGGTTCGCCCTCGACCGGTTCGAGCACGACGAGGAGGTGCTCCGCCGGGAGGGCGTCCAGGCCACGCTCGGGCCACTCGACGAGCAGCACGCCGTCGGCCGCCTGCTGGTCGACGGCGAGGTCGGCGACCTGCTCCTCCTCCGTCAGGCGGTAGAGGTCGGCGTGGTAGAGCGGGGGGCCGTTCGGGGCACGTTCCGGGTCCGCCTCGTGGCGTGCGACGAGCACGAACGTTGGGCTGTTCACGGGCGTCGCGAGGCGAAGCCCCTGCCCGACGCCCTGGGCGAGCGCGGTCTTCCCCGCGCCCAGCGGCCCCTGCAGGAACACGACATCACCAGCGCGGAGCAGCCGCGCGAGGCGGCGCCCGAGCGCGCGCGTCTGCGCGACGCCCGTGGTGGTGTAGACGGCTCGGTTCGCGGTGCTCATGCCTGCATACGAGTCAATCGGTCGGGACGCTCTCGCGCAACGGGCACACCCGCAGAGGTGCGCGCCTCAGACCTTGAGTTGGTCCCAACCTCGCGAGGGCGGCTCGTAAACCTGGCCGTCATCGTCCCACGCGACGACCTCGCCGGGGTGGTCGGCGACGACGCGACCGATGAGGGTGACGGGGAGGACCGGATCGTCGAGGCGCTTCACGGCGTCGCCGGGGCCGCAGAGCGCGAGTTCGAAGTCCTCGCCGCCGCCGAGCGCGAGGTCCACGGCACGCTCGGCGCCGACGAAGTCCACGGCGGCCTGATGTAGCGGCAGCGCGGCGAGCGCGATCTCGATACCGACGTTCGAGGCGCGCGCGATGTGGCCGAGGTCCTGGAGCAGCCCGTCCGACACGTCCATGGCGCAGCGGATGCCAGCGCTCGCGGCGGCCTGGCCCAGCGCGACGCGCGCCCTCGGACGGCGGTGGGCGCGCACCAGCGGCTCCGCGCCCGCCTCGGCGTCACGGCCCGCGAGGATGAGGTCGAGGCCGGCGCCGGCCGCCCCGGGGTTGCCGGAGACGGCGACGCGGTCGCCGGGGCGGGCGGCGTTGCGTCGAAGCAGCGCGAACTCCTCGGCGTCGCGCGTGCCCTCGAGGGGTGCGGCGTGGCCGTAGGCGGCGATGGAGATGCTGGTCGTGCGCGCTCGGACGATGTCGCCGCCGGCGATGCGGACGTGGTGTGCGCGACAGGACTCGGACATGCCCTCGCTGAGGGCGTCGAGGTCCTCCATGGTGACGTCGGGGCCGAGGCTGAGGCCGACGAGGAGGTAGGCGGGCTCGGCGCCCATGGCGGCGAGGTCCGAGACGTTGGCGGCGATGGCCCGCCAGCCGGTGTCCGCCATCGACATGGTGTCGCGCCGCCAGTGGTTGCCCTCGGTGAGGACATCGATGGTGCTGACGGCGGCGGCGCCGGGGGGCGTTCGCCACACGGCGGCGTCGTCGCCGGGGGGCACGACGATATCGCGGGCCGCCGCCTCACCGAGGCGCGCCACGATCCGTTCGATGAGCGAGAACTCGCCGAGATTGGTGAGGTCGGTGGGTGGCATTGGGGTGAGTGTAGGGTGCTCCGCTTCTGCTCTGCCCGCAGGGTGCATCGTGCGCCTCATGGCCCTCGTTGGTGGGGGCGGGACGGAGCATGGGGGCTAGCGGGGGTATGGGCAGGCGGGGCACCCCCCACCCCAACCCTCCCCTCGAGGGGGGAGGGGGTCAGACTCGTGGGCGCGCGGCGGCTTGTTCGGTACCGGGAACCTCGATGGGGGTGGCGGGGGGCTGTAGGCCGGCTGGGCGCCGGCTCCCCTCTCCCCAACCCTCCCCCGCAAGGGGGGAGGGGGCCGGATGCCGGCGCTCCACGGCTTGCTCGGGTACCGCGCGATGAACCGGCGCCCCTCCACCCCCTAGCCCTCGCCCTCAAGGGGGGCCGGACGCCGGCGAACTGCTCTGCCCGTAGGGGCGCAGCGCGCTGCGCCCTCATGGCCCTCGGTGGGTGGGGGGCGGGACGGAGGAGCATCGA
>CAYTRA010000184.1:0-5798 GCA_964439675.1 uncultured Dehalococcoidaceae bacterium | reverse complement strand
GAGGAGATCGTGGAGGCCGTGGAGACCGTGGCGGGGGTCGAGGTACAGCACGCCTCGGATCGCACGTTCCAGCTGCACCGCCGCGGGAAGATCGAGGTGGGCAACAAGGTCCACATCCGCACGAACGCGGAACTGGCGCACGTCTACACGCCGGGCGTCGGTCGTGTCTCGATGGCGATCCACGACAACCCGGACGCGGTCTGGTCCCTCACCATCAAGCCCAACACGGTCGCGGTGGTCACGGACGGTACGGCGGTCCTGGGCCTGGGCGACATTGGCCCCGAAGCGGCGATGCCGGTCATGGAGGGCAAGTCCATGCTCTTCAAGTCCTTCGCCGACATTGACGCATGGCCGATCTGTCTGAACACGAAGGACACTGAGGAGATCATCAACGTCGTCAAGGCGATCTCCCCCACGTTCGGCGGCATCCTGCTGGAGGACATCTCCGCGCCTCGATGCTTCGACATCGAGGACCGGCTGCGGGCGGAGTTGGACATCCCGGTGTTCCACGACGACCAGCACGGCACGGCGGTGGTGGTGCTGGCGGCGCTGATCAACAGCCTGAAGATCATCCAGAAGCGCCCGGAGGACCTGAAGGTCTGCGTGCTGGGCGTGGGCGCGTCCGGCGTGGCGTGCTCCAAGATCATGATGAACTTCGGCGTGAAGAACGTGATCGGCTTCGACCGGCAGGGCGCCGTCTACAAGGGCCGTCCGGAGCACATGAACCCGGCCAAGGAGTGGTTCGCCGAGCACACCAACCCGGAGGGCTTCGACGGCTCCCTGGAGGAGGCGCTGCAGGGCGCGGACATGTTCCTGGGGCTCTCCGGCCCGAACCTGCTGAAGCCGGAGTGGGTGGACCTGATGGCGCAGGACGCCATCGTCTTCGCGCTGGCGAACCCGATCCCGGAGGTCATGCCCTACGACATCGTGGGCAAGGCGCGGGTGATCGCCACGGGCCGTTCGGACTTCCCGAACCAGATCAACAACGTCCTGTGCTTCCCGGGCCTGTTCCGGGGCGCGCTGGACGCGGGCGCCAAGACCATCACCGAGGAGATGAAGATCGTCGCGGCGCGCGCTATCGCGGAGACGATCCCGGACGAACTGCTGACGGAGGACTACATCCTGCCGTCCGTCTTCAACGAGGAAGTGGTGACGCGGGTCGCGGAGGCGGTTGCGGAGGAGGCGATCCGTTCCGGCAACGTCCGCCAGAAGGGCTCGCGCATCTTCATCTAGCGCTCAGGCGCGTCGAGGAGATTGAGAAGCCCGGCCGTGAGGCCGGGCTTCTTCGTGGGGGCCTTCTCCTAGGGGCGTGCCGTGCTGCGCACCGACGGCTGAGGTTCGCGGACGCGAGGATCCGCCCCACCCGCTTACCCGTAGCGCTCCTCTGTCCAGGGGTCGCCGTGCATGTGGTAGCCGTACATCTCCCAGAAGCCGGGGCGGTCCTGGGCGACGAACTCGATGCCGCGGATCCACTTGGCGGACTTCCAGAAGTAGAGGTTGGGGACCAGGCCTCGGAGGGGCCAGCCGTGTTCCGGGGTCAGGGGTTCGCCGTTGTGGGTGTGGACCAGCATGTTCTGGGGGTCCTGCAACTCGGCCAGCGAAACGTTGGTGGTGTACCCGCCGTACGAGTGGAAGACGACGTGCTTCGCCTCTGGCTTCACGCGTACGAGCGCCTGGATGTCCGTGAAGCGGACACCCTCCCAGTCGTTGTCGAACTTGGACCAAGTGGTGACGCAGTGGATGTCGTTGCGCGACGAGGACTGCGGGAGGGCCATGAAGTCCTCCCATGTCAGCACCTTCTCCTCCTCCACGAGGCCGAAGATCTGCAGCCGCCACTCGTCGAGGTCGATGCGAGGGATCGAGCCGTAGTGGAGGACGGGCCAGCCGTCCGTCAGACGCTGGCCGGGCGGGAGCCGTCGACGGCCGTCCGGCCGCGTCTCGGCGGTACGCGGGTCAGCGCTGGGTCGGAAGAGGGACACGAGACGCTCCCCTCGATGTGGGCCACCCTGCGAGGCGGCGCGAGCGTGTGATCTGGCGTGCCTTCAGTGTACCGCGAGCGGTACCGCCTCCCCGACCGCCTCCCCTACCGCCTCGACGAGGCGGGGCGGCGACGGTTCTGCCCGGCCTCCGAGGCTACCGAGGCGACCCTGCGAGAGAGGCGACGTAGCATGGATAGCCCATGGACGAACCGACGCAGACCTCGACTGATCGGCGGGCCTCGGAGCGCGCGGGGCAGCGACTGACCCACCGGCTGGGGCGGTTCCTGCTAGTAGCCACCATTGTGGTGGTGTTGGACCAGGTGACGAAGGCGGTCGTGCGCGCCTCGCTGCATCCCGGGGAGACGTGGCCGGAGGGGTGGGACCTCATCCACTTCTCGCACATCCGCAACTCCGGGGCGGCCTTCGGCATCCTGCAGGGCGCGAGCGAGTTCCTGGTGGTCGCGGCCCTCGTGGGCGTGGGGGCGATCACGTTCGTGCTGCTGACGCTGCCCGCGCACAGTCGGTGGTACCCGCTGGCGCTCAGCGCTGTCCTCGGCGGTGCGGTGGGGAACCTGATCGACCGGGTGCGTCTGGGGCACGTCACCGACTTCATCGACCCGACGCACTACCCCGCGTTCAACATCGCGGACTCCGCCATCGTCCTCGGCGTGATCGCCGTAGCCGTCCTCTCGTTCCTCGAGGACAACGAGGGCAGCCCTGACGTCGAGGCCTCCCGCGACGACGCAGCCCGCGACCGGCAGGCGGCGGAGGAGGCGAGCCCGTGAGCCACCTGAGCGAGTTCGTGGCGCCCTCGGACGGGCGGCTGGACCTCGCGGTGGTGGGGCACCTCCCTGCCCTGTCTCGCTCACAGGTGCGTCGCCTGATCGAAAACGGCAAGGTGGAGGTGGACGGCACGCTGGTGACCCGGGGCGGCGCGCAAGTGGCCGCCGGCAGCAGCATTCGCGTCGAAGAGCCCACGCTGGGGGACATGGACCTCGCGGCGGCGGAGATACCGCTGGACGTCCTCTACGAGGACGAAGAGACGCTGGTGCTGAACAAGCAGGCGGGGCTCGTGGTGCATCCTCGCGAGGGCGTGCAGGAGGCGACGCTCATCAACGCCGTCCGCGCTCGGTACCCCGAGGTGCGCGAGATCGACGACACCGACCGCGGCGGCATCGTGCATCGCCTGGACCGGGACACCTCGGGTGTGATTGCCCTCGCGAAGACGGAGGAGTCGCAGGCGGTGCTGAAGGACCAGTGGCGCGCCCGCGAGACCGAGAAGACGTACCTGGCGCTGGTGGAGGGTGTCCTCGACCCTCCCGAAGGCATCATCGAAGCGCCGCTGGGGGCGGACCCGGAGGATCCCCGCAAGCGCGCGGTGGTGGAGAACGGGCAGCACGCCCGGAGCCAGTACCGCCTGGTGGAGCAGTACGGCGACGAGGCGGCGCTGGCGGTGATCCGCATCTATACGGGCCGCACGCACCAGATCCGAGTGCACATGCTGGCCATCGGCCACCCGGTGCTCGGGGACTTCCAGTACGGGCGGGCCTCAGAGCGGATCGGGCGGCAGGCGTTGCACGCGTGGCGGCTCGGCTTCACGCTCGTCTCCAACGGCGCGTGGCGTGTGTTCGAGGCGCCGCTGCCCGAGGATCTGCGTCACGCCATCGATGCCCTGCGGGCGGACCACGGGGTGCGCCCGGCGACTGAGATCGAGGTACCTGCCTGATGACCAGCGAGCGTCCTGTCCGCGTCCGCTACGCGCCCAGCCCCACCGGCGACCCGCATGTGGGGAACATCCGCACGGCGGTGTGGGCATGGCTGCACGCGCGGCACACCGGCGGCCAGTTCCTGGTGCGCATCGAGGACACGGACCAGAGCCGCAAGGTGGAGGGCTCCGTGGAGCGCATCCTCGCCTCGCTGGAGTGGCTGGGCGTGGACTGGGACGAGGGGCCGGACATCGGCGGGCCGCACGCGCCCTACGTGCAGTCCGAGCGCCTGCCGCTGTATCGCGAGGCGGCGGACCGCCTGCTGGCGGAGCGGAAGGCGTACCGCTGCTTCTGCACCCCGCAGGAACTCGAGGCGTTGCGCGAGCGCCAGCGCGCGGAGAAGCGCCCGCCGGGCTACGACGGCCGCTGCCGCACGATCCCACCGGATGAGGCCGCTGACCGCGCCTCGCGCGAGCCGCACGTGGTGCGGTTCGCGGTGCCAGAGGGCGGCGTGACGGTGGCGGACGACCTGCTGCGTGGCCCCATCGAGGTGGCGAACGACACGCTGGACGACTTCGTGATCCTCAAGAGTGACGGCTTCCCTACGTACCACCTGGCGCACGCGGTGGACGACACGGAGATGGAGATCACGCACGTCACGCGCGGCGACGAGTGGCTGCCCTCGCTTCCTCGGCATGCGTTGCTGTTCGACGCGCTGGGATACGCGCGGCCAATCTACGTGCACACGCCGATCATCCTCGCTCCCGGCGGCGGGAAGTTGTCCAAGCGCCACGGGGCGAAGTCCATGCTGGAGTACGCGGAGGACGGTTACCTGCCGCAGGCGGTATTCAACTTCCTCTGCATCACCGGCTGGGGCTACGGCGACGAGACGGTGTTCAGCCGGGAACGGCTGATCGAGGTCTTCGACATCAAGAACCTCAGCCTCAACCCGGCGACCTTCGACATGGAGAAGCTGGCCTGGCTGAACGGCGTCTACATGCGGGAGTTGCCGCTGGAGGACCTGTCGGAGGCCCTCGCGAGGCGGCTCGAACTCGAACTGCCGCCGGACGTACCGAGGCCGATCGACCGGGCGCTGGTGGAGGCGGTGACGCCGCTGATCCAGGAGCGTATCCAGACGCTGGCGGACGCCGCGCCGCTGGTGGACTTCTTCTGGCAGCCTGAGATCCCCACGCCGCCGGCGGAGGACTTCCTGCAGAAGAAGTTCCGAGACCAGCCCGCCGAGGCGTCGCGCCTCCTCGATGCGGCGGCCACGGCGACCGAGGAGGTCGAGCCGTTCGGGGCTGCGGCGCTGGAGGCGCGGATGCGGGCGCTGGCGGAGGAACTGGGGGCGAAGGTGGGCGACTTCTTCACCCTGATCCGCATCGCGGTGACCGGCCGCCGCGTCTCGCCGCCGCTCTTCGAGAGCATGGAGATCGTTGGGCAGGGCGTGTGCGTGGACCGGCTGCGGGCCGCATCCGCGATGCTGGCGGACGTGGGGTAAACCACCACCGCCGGCAGTTCACGTTAGCGGGGTGATTTGTTACCCTGAGTGCCTACCCGCTGGGGATTCGTCTACTGGTAGGACAGCGGATTCTGGATCCGTCAGTCGGGGTTCGAGTCCCTGATCCCCAGCCAACTTCGAACCTCGTAGGCCCCCACACCGGGGGCCTCTTCGATCCCGCGTGGCGCCGGATGCGCCCCCCTCGATCCGGGCATACACTCCCGCGCACCGGACGAGATCGGGCGTCTCGGCCACCGCTTCGAGGGGGATGCACATGGGCACGCTGGATGGGAAGGTCGCGCTGGTCACCGGCGCCAGCCGCGGGATCGGGCGGGCGATCGCGGAGCGGTTCGCCGCCGAGGGCGCGAAGGTGGTCTGCGCCGCCCGCACCGTGAAGGAAGGCGACCACCAGTTGGAGGGCTCGCTGGAGCGCACGGTCGCCAACATCCGGGCCAGCGGTGGCCAGGCCATCGCCGCTGCCGCCGACGTCTCGCAGGAGGACGACTGCAACCACCTCGTGGAGACGGCCGTCGACGCGTTCGGGTCGGTGGACGTGCTCGTGAACAACGCGGCGCTCAACTACTACATCCCGATCGTGGACTACCCCGCCAG
>CAYTRA010000183.1:0-5812 GCA_964439675.1 uncultured Dehalococcoidaceae bacterium | reverse complement strand
GCCTCATGGTCGACTCGCGCGCGGCGGACCTGGCGCGCGCCGCCATCGACAAGGATCTCAAGACGGGACTCAGCGTCCTCTCAGCCGCGCGTGACGACGGCGTGGAGATCCGTGCGTTTGTGCGCGAGGTGGTCAGCGTCCTGCGCACCATCCTGCTCCTGAAAGCCGGCGCCGACGAGCAACTCCCCCTCTCTGACGCCCAGCGCGAGGAGTTGAACCGCACCGCCGCCGCCGCGCAGGTCGCGGACATCGTGGCTGCGCTCCAGGCGTTCGGCGACATCGACTTCGCCGGCGACGCCTACGACGCGCTGCCGGCGGAGATCGCGTTCGCCGCGCTGGCCACGGGCCTCCAGGCCGCCGCTCCCGCTCCGATCGCCACGCCGGCGCCCGCACCTCCCGCGCCTCGAGGCGGCGCCCAGGCCCCTGCCGGTCGAGGTGCGCCGCAGCGTCAGGCCGCCCCGCAGCAGCGCCAGGCACCTCCGGCCGCCGCAGGCGCGGGCAGCGACGCACAGCGCGGGGCGCCTCGCGCGGAAGCGCCTGCCCCGGCGCCCGCGCAGGCGTTCTCGCCGCCGGACAGCGGCGACGTGACGGAGGAACTGGCCACGCTGCGCCAGAAGTGGCCGGACGTGCAGGCGCTGGCGCGGAAGAAGGATATGCGCGCCGGCGCGCTCCTCGGCAGCGCGAGCCACGCGTTCCCCAAGTCCGTGGCCGGCGAGCGCGTGGTGGTGGGGTTCCAGTTCCCCGCGCACCTGGAGAAGGCGCAGACCCCGGACATCCATCGAGCGCTCACCGAGGCGATCTCGGAGGTGCTCGGGCGGGCCGTCATCGTGGCGACGGAAGGGTGGCCGGAACTCGCGAACGCGGGCACGGCAGCGCCCTCCGGTAAGGGCGGCGGCCACCTGCTCGAGGAAGCCCTGAAGCAGGGCGCCCAGCGGATCGACGGCTAACGCATGGTCATCCCTGGCATGCCCGGCGGGGACATGTCCCCGATCCAGCGCCTGGTGGATGCGTTCCACCGCCTGCCCGGGATCGGGCCCAAGTCCGCGCAACGCCTCGCGTACCACGTCCTCCGCGCCCCGGAGGAGGAGGCGCGCGACCTGGCGGAGGCGCTGCTGCACGTGAAGCAGTCGATCGTGCTCTGCGAGCGCTGCCAGAACGTCACGGACCGCAGCCCCTGCCGCGTCTGCGCGGACACCGCCCGCGACCGCACGGTCATCTGCGTCGTCGAGGAGCCCCTGGACGTGGTCGCCATCGACCGCACGGGTGGGTTCCGGGGCCTCTACCACGTCCTCCACGGCGTCGTGTCGCCCTCGGACGGCATCGGGCCGGAGGACCTGAAGATCGAGGAACTCCTGCGCCGCCTGCGGGACGTGGATACGGACGTGACCGAGATCATCGTGGCGACCAACCCCAACCTCGAGGGCGAAGCGACATCGATGTACCTCGCGCGGCTGTTGCGGCCGCTGGGCCTGCGGGTGACGCGGCTCGCACGCGGCCTCCCGGCGGGGGCGGACCTGGAGTACGCTGACGACGTCACGCTGGGCCGGGCCATGGAGTACCGGCAAGAGGTCTAACCTCCGCGGGTACAGGAGGTGGGTGGTGAGCGACCTCGTCGACTCGTGGCGCCGACTCTCGACGTTCTGGCGGACGCTCGTGGTGGCCTTCCCCGTCCTGCTGCTGGTGTTCACGTTCCTCTTCGGGGGCGCCGTGATCCCCGGGGCGTTTAGCGCCCTGATCTGGGCCGCCGCCGCTGGCTCCATCGCGCGGATGCGTGACCGCTTCCGCGAGCGTGAACCCTAGAGAGCGCTCGACAGCCCTCATGTCCGGCCGTCCTCCCCGCGTCGCCAAGACCGAGGCCATCGTCCTGCGCTACCGCCGCCTGGGCGAGGCGGACCGCATCGTCACGCTGCTCACGCCGCATCGAGGCAAGGTGGACGTGGTGGCGAAGGGCGTCCTGCGCTCCCGGAGCAAGCTCGGCGGCCACCTGGAGCCCGGCACGCGCCTGGAGGTGGTGCTGGCGCAGGGCCGCTCGATGGACGTGGTCACGCAGGCCCAGGGCGTCGAGGCGTTCGCCACGATCCGAGGCGACCTGGACCGCCTGAGCGCCGCGATGTACCTGCTGGAACTCGCCGACCGGCTGACCGTGGAGCACGCGGAGTCGGGCGCGGTCTACCGTCTGCTGCACGCGGCGCTGACGCGCCTCGAGCGTGGTGACGGCCAGGTCATCGTCACCCGTACCTACGAACTGGGCCTTCTGGACGCGACGGGCTTCCGGCCGGAACTCAACGTCTGCCTCCAGTGCGCCGAGCCCGTGGACGCCTCACGCGCGTGGTGGTCGCCGCTCGAGGGGGGTATCTACTGCTCGGACTGCGCCGGACGCCGCCCCGGCGTCTCGCCCATCGACGGCACGGTGCTGAAGGTCCTGCGCGCCTACCAGTCCCTCCCGTACGAGGAGGCCGGCCGCATCCGCCTCTCCGACGAACTGGCGGCCCGCATCGAGGGCGTGATGCACGCCCTGATGCACGCCGTGGCGGAGCGGGAGATCGGTTCCGCCTCATTCGTGAGCGCCGCCCGCCGCGCCCGCGTCAACGGCGAGGCACGTACCGCCGAGGCGGCAGGAGAGCGCGAACCCGACGAGTCGAGCGAGTCGAACTAGCGGCGCTCTAGCGGAGGCCGGGTGGTATCGGGTCCTCGCCGATGAGGTAGCGGGCGAACTCCCGCGCCACCTGGTTCGCCTCGTGGCGGTCGCCGAAGAGCACGGCAGGGGCGGCGGGATCGTCCGGGTCAGACGACACCACGTGGGCGAACTGGTGCGCGACCCACTCGAGGCGTGGCCGTTCCTCGTCGATGCGCTGCGGGCGGACGTCCTTCGGGCGCAGGTTGCGGACGAGCGTCTCGCGGTTGCGCGCGAGCCCCCACATCACCGCCTCCGCCATCCCGCCTCGCTCGCCGCCCCAGGCAGCGATGAAGTGCAGGCACGGCGGCGTCGGGGGCTGTTCCGGAGGCGCGGGGATCGCCTCGAAGTCGTCGAGGTCGATGCGGCGCCGGCACTCCGGCATGGGACAACGGACGGTGGCCATGCCTCCGAGTGTATCGAGGCGGCGCGCGGCGACCGAGGGCCCGCGCGACGGTCGTGTTTGGGGCGATGTCGTAGGGTAGGTTCGGCGAATCCGCGGGGGCGGCGCACGAAGGGAAGACGTCGATGAGCCGCGCTCATCCGGTCGTCCTGCTCGCGCTCGTGCTCGCGGCGGTCTTCGTCGTGGCCTGCGCGGACGAGGGCTCGCCCCGCTTCGTCGTCGAGGGCGGCGGCGAGTTCACCGTCACGCCCCGAGCGGACGGTACGGACGGTGCCGACGGGCAGGATGGGGAGGGCACGGCCGACGCGGGAGAACCGACCGCGGGGGCGACCGCCAGCGAACCTGCGTCGCAGCCGACCTCGGAGCCGGACACGACGCCCACCCCTTCCGGTACGCCTCGATCCGCGCCCGACGAGGGCCAGACGCAGGGCTCCGACGGGCCGGAGCAGTCCGGTGTCCCGCACTCGATGGCGGACGTGCGTCAGGCGGTGCAGGGCGCGGGCTACGAGTTCCGCACGGTCCAGGTGGACGCGCTGTGCCCGAACACCTCGGCGCCGGAACTCGCCTTCTGGTCTGCGCGCGGCACGGACAGCGTGGGGCCCGTGTTTTCCGTGTGGGTCTACCCTGACGTGGAGAGCCTGGAGCGGGACTGGGCGACCGGGTCAGGCGGCGTGACGCCTCGGACGTCCGGGTGCAACCTGCCGACCGGGTTCGTCTACTGGAACGGGAACGCCGTGCTCGCCTTCAATACGTGGATGGACGGCGACGAGGACCTCGGCGCCTTCGGCCACGGCGGCAGCCCGCGCGACTACCGCACCGTCGACGCGTTCCTCGACATGGCGCGCTAGCAGCGGCCGGAGGCGACGACGGTGACGAGGGCGTTCGCGAGCGAGATCTGCTTCGTCCTTGCCGTGCCGTTAATGGTGCTTGCGTGGGCTACGGCCCTCAGCGTGGGCCCGGTCCTCGTGTTCCCCGCGTGGGGGCTCGCTGCTGCGGGCGCCCTCCTGCTGCCGACGCCCCGGCGGCTGCTCGTCGGCGTCGGTATCGCGACGCTGCCGATGTTTTTCGTGGGCATGGTGCCGCTGCTCGTGGCGTTCATCTGGTGGCGCTACGACCGCTCGAGGGCGCCCGGCACCCCCGAGGTCTCTTCGTAGGAGCCGTCAGCGGCGCCGCCTACCAGCCGGCCTAGCGCGCGAACGTGAGGGGCTGCGAGGCCGTGTCGCCGATGTCGCGGCGGTACTGCGCGCCCTCGAAGTGGATGCGCGCGACGTTGTCGTAGGCCTTCGCCTGCGCCTCTGCCATGGTGTCGCCCTGCGCCACCACGCACAGCACACGACCGCCCGAGGTCAGCAGACGCCCGTCGACACGCTTCGCTCCGGCGATGAACACCTGCACGTCGTCGTCGACGTCACCGATGCCCTCGATCAGGCGGCCGGTCTGCGTCGGGCCGGGGTAGCCCTCTGATGCCATCACCACCCCCACCGTGGCTCGGTCGTCCCACTCGACCTCGACGTCCGCGAGGCGCTGGTGGGCGCACGCGTCCAGGACCTCCAGGAGGTCCGTCTGCAACTTGGGCAGCAGCACCTGCGCCTCTGGGTCGCCGAAGCGCGCGTTGATCTCGAAGACCCGAGGGCCAGCCTCGGTGACCATGACGCCCGGGTAGAGGACGCCCGCGAACGGCCGCCCCATCTCCGCCATCGCCTGGATAGCGCGCTCGCTGATCGAGGTGCGGATGGCCTCGGCGGTCTCGTCCGTGAACCAGGCGGGCGGGGCGTAGACGCCCATGCCGCCGGTGTTGGGGCCGCGGTTGCCGTCGAAGATGCGCTTGTGGTCGCAGGAGAACGGCATATGGCGCACGGTCACGCCGTCCGTGAACGCGTGTGCCGAGGTCTCCCGGCCGTACATGCGCTCCTCGATGACCACGCGCGAGCCGGATGCGCCGAAGGCGCCTTCGCGCATCGCGGCGTCGATGGCGGAGACGGCCTGCTCCGTGGTGTCGCAGACCGTCACGCCCTTGCCCAGCGCCAGCCCGTCCGCCTTCACCACCACCGGTCCGCCGACCTCGCACACGTAGTCGGTGGCCGCGTCGGCGTCCTCGAAGGTGCGGGACGCCGAGGTGGGAATGCCGGCGCGGGCCATGAGGTCGTTCGCGAACGCCTTCGACCACTCGATCTCGGCAGCGGCGCGCGTGGAGCCGAACGCAGGAATGCCCGCCGCCGTCACCACGTCCACAACTCCAGCGGCGAGCGGATCGTCCGAGGCGACCACGACGAGGTCGGCGCGGACTCGCTCCGCGAGCGCGCGTACCGCCTCGGGATCGGTGGGGGTGAGATCGGCGACGTTCTCGCCGAGGTCTGCCGTGCCGGCGTTGCCGGGAGCGACCCAGAGTTTGGCGAGCCTCGGACTCTGCGAGATGCGCCAGGCGATGGCGTGCTCACGCCCGCCGGAGCCGATGAGCAGGACGTTCATGCCCATCCGGCTACTCCCACTCGATCGTGCCCGGCGGCTTCGAGGTGATGTCGTACACCACGCGGTTGATCTCGCGCACCTCGTTGGTGATGCGGTTGGAGATCCTCGCGAGGAGGTCATAGGGGAGGCGTGCCCAGTCCGCCGTCATCGCGTCCTCCGCCGTCACGCAACGCAGGGCGACGGTGAAGCCGTAGGTGCGGAAGTCGCCCTGGACGCCCACTGACTGGGTGTTGGTGAGGACGGCGAACGCCTGCCAGAGGTCGTAG
>CAYTRA010000182.1:0-5821 GCA_964439675.1 uncultured Dehalococcoidaceae bacterium | reverse complement strand
CGGCGCCCACTGGTGACTGCTGATGGGGCAGTTGGTCTCGCGTGAGGCGATGGCGGCGGCGCGCAGGATGACCTCCGCCTCCGGCGTCACGCCCTCCGCGTCTGAGGCGACCTTGATGACGCCAGCCTTGATGTCCGTGTCCTGGATCCCCTCCCGGATCTCGCGGATGAAGACCTCCGCCACGCGCTCTGGTGTCCACGTGCGGAACGGGCGAGGCACCTCGCGCCAGATGCCGGTGGCGACCACGAGGTGGACGTCGGACGCCTCTGCATAGGCGCGCGACAGCGACATCGAGCGACCGAGGTCGGGCGTGGACAGGTCGATGGTCGCGTCCACGCCGCCCTGCTTCGCCTCCGTCAGTTCCTCGATGCCGCGCTGGCGGATGGCGTCCAGGTCGAACATCCACGGGTACTCCACGCCGAGGATGGCGGGCGTGCGCGGGGTGTGCTCGTGGCTGAGCGTGAAGCCGAGTTGGTCCGCCTCGATGGGGCCGAGGACCGTCTCGATGGTCGCCATCACGCATCGCCTCGTGTGCGGGTCGCGCCCCAGCGCTCCCAGTGCGTGACCTGGTCCACGGGCCGGCGCTTCGGCTGCGCCCACCGGCCCTGCGAGGGGTAGCCCAGCGGGATGAGGGCCATGGTGAGCGCGTCCTCCGGAATGCCGAGCAGGCGCTTCACGTCGTCTTCGTGGCCCGCGTACAGCGAGGTGAGCGTGGCGCCGATGCCATAGGCGCGCGCCGCGAGCATGAGTTGCTGCACGGCACCGTAGATCGAGGAGCCGGTGCGTGGGTTGCGCGACTTCCCGGCGCGCTCCATCACCGGGATCACCCAGACAGGGGCCTCCTCCAGGTGCTCGGCCAGGTGTTCCGCGCTGAGGTAGTTTCGCCGGCCGAGAGCGTCGCCGTCCGCACCCTCACCGAGGATCTGGTCGCGTCGAGAACCGTAGGCGGCCTGCCAGCCCTCGCGGTACCACTCCGCGATCTGGCGCTTCACGTCGGGGTCGGTGACGACGACCCAGCCCCATCCCTGCGAGTTGCCGCCGGAGGGCCCTCGGATGGCGGCGTCCAGGATCGCCCAGAGGACGTCGTCAGGGATGGGGTCGGGCTTCAGGTATCGACGGGCGGGGGTGGAGTGCAGCGCCTTCATGACGCTGATGGCTTCGGGCTCGACGGCGCGTTCGACCACGTGGCGGTTCCCTTCGTGCCGCCGCAGTCTAGCCCGGCGTCACTACCCCCTGAGGATGGGCGGCGCCTGCGAGGGCGCGACGGGCCAGTCCTGCGCGTTGCGCAGCCGGATGCCGGACCAGTGCAGCGTGGTCTGCTCCCACACGCCCACCAGTGGCGTCAGCCGGTCCATCACGCGCAGTTCCACGCCGGCCTCCCGCATCGCCTCGAAGAGGTCGTCCAGCACCTCGACGCGTCGAGGCGTGACGGTCTCCAGGCTGACCCACATCCCGGCATCGTGCAGTGACTGGAACGGGGCATCCGGCAGTTCGTACCGGTAGAGCGTGGTCTCGCGGATGCGGTCCAGCCACGCGTACTCCACGTGGGCGATCACCCGGGCGTCCGAGCGCCCGAACCACGCCTCCCGGTCCGCCTCGGTGGTCGTCTCCACCGGCCACAGCAGCGCTCGAGGGCAGTCGCGGGGGAAGAGGTACATGTGCTGGTGGGAGTCCTCGATGGCCCACACGGCGGGGACGGTGACCTCCGGCCGCTGCGGCATGGTGCGAGGGTGGAAGACCTCGATGCCGGGCTCTTCGGAGAAGTGGTAGAGGGTGGGCATCTGGGGCTCTCCGGGATGAGCGCGGTGGCGGCGCGTGATCTTAGCCACATCGCGGCAGTAGCGGCGCTGGCGCGCCGCCCCCTCTCCCCAACCCTCCCCCGCGAGGGGGGAGGGGGTCAGCGAGGAGCGTCGCCTTCGAGAAGTGCCAACCATCCGCTCACCCTGCGGGGAGTCGACGGGCGGACGGGGCGAGACGCCCCGTAGTTCCGGGCATCGTGGCCCGGCGCGAGATCGATCCCCCTCCCCGGCCCTCCCCCATAAGGGGGGAGGGGGCCAGAAGAGCGCCCGCAAGCAGAAGCCCCCTCCCGTGGTAGGAGGGGGCTTCCGGAGAACCGCGGTCGCGCGCCTACTCGTTGCTCAGGACGAGCGTGGCAGTGGCGGAGAACATGCCGCCTGGGGCGTGGACCAGGCTGGTCTTCACGCCGTCTACCTGGGCTGCGGCTTCACCTCGCAACTGTCGGACGGACTCCTGGATGGCGAACATGCCGTACATGCCCGTGTGGGTGTAAGACAGGCCGCCGCCGTTGGTGTTGATCGGCAACTTGCCGCCGGGGGCGGAGTTCATCTCCGCGAACCACGGGCCGCCCTCGCCGGGCTTCACGAAGCCGAGGGCTTCCAGCGCGTAGATCGGAGTGTGCGAGAAGGCGTCGTAGAACATCGCGTGGTCGATGTCCTCCAGGCCGACGCCGGCCATGCGGAGGGCCTCCGGGCCGGTGATCTTGGCCGCGGCGGTCCACTCCGTGAAGTCCCACATGTTGCTGATGCTCTGGTGCTGCGCGGACTCGCCGCGGCCCAGCACGTACACCGGCTTCTTCGGGAAGTCCTTCGCGCGGTCCTCGGACGTGAGGATGAGCGCACCGCCGCCGTCGGTGACGAGGCAGCAGTTCAGCAGGTGCAGCGGCCATGCGATCAGGCGGCTGTCCAGCACGTCCTGGACGGTGATCGGGTCGCGCATCATGGCGCGCGGGTTCTTCTCCGCCCACTGGCGCGTCGCCACGGACACAGCGGCCAGGTGCTCCTCGGTGGTGCCGTAGGTCTTCATATGCCGGGCGATGGGGATGGAGAACATCGTCGGCGGGCCGGCGATGCCGTACGGGGCGTCGAACTGGCCGCCGGGCGTCTGGCGCCCACCGCCGAAGCCGCCGGCGCCCACCCTCGAGCGGCCGGACTCGCCGTGGGTGATGAGCACGGTGTCGCAGTAGCCTGCCGCGATGGCGGCGACGGCGTGGCTCACGTGGATCAGGAAAGAGCATCCGCCCACCGAGGTGGAGTCCACCCATCGAGGCATGATGCCCAGGTACTCGGTCATGCCCGCGCCGGCGATGCCGGCGTAGCCATCGATGTCGTCCAGCGTGAGGCCTGCGTCGTCCAGGGCGTTGAACGCTGCTTCCGCGTGGAGTTGGAGTTGCGACCGGTCCGGCAGGACGCCGACCGCGTCGGTCTCGGCCGCGCCGACAATGGCGACCTTGTGGCGCAGTTCGCGCGAGTCAAACATCTAGTGCGCTCCCTCTGCCTAGGCCAGCCGGAACTTCGGCAGCGTGACCTGGTCGTTGACGTCCTCGAACACGATCTCCACCGGGGCGTCCACGGGGAGGCTCTCCGGGGTGGGGTCGTCCAGCCCGACGATGTTGGTCATCATCTGGCCGCCCTCTTCGAGTTCGACCACCGCGATGACGTACGGAGCCTCGAAGGCGGGGTGCCCTCGATGTGCGATGACGTACGTCGCGAGGGAGCCCTTGCCGGAGGCGGTGATCCACTCGACGTTGCGGGAGTGGCAGCCCGGCCGGGGGCAGAACGGGCGCGGATAGAAGTACCCCCGGTTGCAGTCCTTGCAGCGCTGGATCCGCAACTCGTGCCGCTTCATGCCGTCCCAGAATTCCTGGGTCTCCGGCGTGGGTTCTGGTAGCGGCTTCTGCATGCTCACCATGCGTCGGCTTCCCCTCCGATAGACGTGGTTAGACGTGCGGGTGTCGTGCCCGGGCAACCGTGGCGGACATGCCTCCCGGCGGGCCTCGAGCCGCGCGCATGCTAACACCGAGGGCCAACGATGCATGCAGCCTGTACGGACGTTTCGAGGGCGCCCGTAGAGGGGGGCGGCCCCGCCTTGATGCGGGCGGAGACACAGAACGGGGGCTGCCCGCGAGAGCAGCCCCCGTCCGAGGGGAGACCGACGATCCGGCTAGCGGACGGTCACCTGCGCGTCCGGGACGATGTAGTACCCGAGCGGGTCAGCGCCGCCATCCGTGGCCCCGCCGTCGCCTTCGGCGCCGCCGGGATCCGTCTGCGGTGCGGGCACATCGACGCCCACGCCGCCGCCTTCGTCATCCGTTGCTGTACCGCCCCAGCCAAAGATCATGAAGGCGAACAGAAGGATGACTAGCAACGCGACGACGATGCCGACGATCATCCCGCCAGCAATGCCGCCGCCTTCATCGTGAGTGTGCATGTGGGACATTCCGCATCCCTTTCTACGCTCGTCACCGTTTCCGGCGACATCGAGAATCTAGAAGGGGAACGGTTACGCACCGCGAAGCGTGCGCGGCGACTGCTCTCAGTTTCATAGCACCCGAGAAGCGCCCGATTCTGTGCGTTAGCGAGCAGTAAGAGCGCCGCGAAGATCGCGACGCGCCGGCAACACCGGCTCGCGCGGCCCTCGAAGCGACGGGGGTTCCCGCTACAGGAGCGCTACAGCATCGGCCACGGGACGACCCGACGGTCGTACGACTCCATGTCCGGCAGCACGGGATGCGTCACGAGGCGTTCGATGCGCCCCACCAGCGCCTCCGCCTCCCCCTCCGCGAGGCGGTCCAGGAGCGGCTGCGCGAGGGGCGCGCAGTCCCGGATGGCCTCGGCGGCGCGGGCGAGGTCAGCGAGCCACTCGGCGGGGATCTCCGTGCCGGCGTAGTCCCAGATCACGGTGCGGAACTTCTCGTAGCGGTTGAAGCAGAGGCCGTTGTCGATGCCCCAGATCGTGCCCTGGGGGTCGAGGAGCAGGTGGCCGCCCTTGCGGTCGGCGTTGTTCGCTGCCAGGTCGAACGCCGCGAAGCGGACGAACTGCCAGTCGTACGTGTCCACCTCGCGCAGCTGGAAGTAGTGCTGCCGAGGGTCGTGCTCGATGAACAGTTGCACGGAACCGACACCATGTGGCCCCTCGGCCTCCACGGTCGGCGGGACGATGTCCCAGCCGAGGAGGCGCGCAAACTCGTAGGCAGCGATCTCGCGGTGGTAGAGGTCGTCCGGGAAGTCATACAGCGGCTGCTCGCCGGAGGCGGGCTTGTAGACGCCGTAGCCGCGGCCGTGCTCCGGGTGCTCCAGGTCCACCAGGAACACGTAGTTGGAGGAGTGGTAGATCAGCCGCGCCTCGCCCAGCGTCGCCTCGCGCATCGCGTGCTCGACCCACGCCTCGGAGGGCTTCCACGGGTTCACGAGCGGCGAGTCGATGGAGGCCATCGACGGCTACTCCTTCGCGCTGGACGCGACCGGCCCGGCGCCGGGTGTCTTGACGACCTCGCGTTCGTGGATGCCCAGCGTCAGACGGATCGCCTCGGCGTGCATCATCATCATCGCCAGCGCCGGCAGCGCGGCATCGAGGGCGCTCCGGGCCGTCTCGATGCCCTCGTCCGTCAAGCCGGCTTCGCGGAGGGCGTCCGGATCCGCGCGGAGCGGATCGGCCAGGAAGCGGGCGCCGCTGCGGGCGTAGTAGTAGAGGCCGCGGCCACGACGCCGGAAGTCCGGGTACGCCGCCAGGTGCTGCAGCTCCTCCCACGCCACGCCGAGGTACGCGGGCCAGGCTGCGACCGCCCCGTACAGGTCCGGCGCGCTCGACAGGCCGAGGACCTCGGCGATCTCGGGCAGCGCGCCCTCGGACGGGTCGAGTCGCGGGATCGCGGTCGCCAGGTGGCGTCGTTCGCGGTCGGTCACCGGGCGCGGGTCGGGCTTGCCGTAGCCGCCGACCTGCGGACGCCCCATCGCCTCCGCGAGGGCGGCCAGCAGCAGGAGCACCTGCGGCTGCACGTAGTGGAAGACGTCCACGACCTCTG
>CAYTRA010000181.1:0-5830 GCA_964439675.1 uncultured Dehalococcoidaceae bacterium | reverse complement strand
CTGATAGAGGTGGCTCAGAGGGGGCGTTTTGGCGCGCGACCCTCTACCGTCGGGGCGCCCGGTTCGCACTCTCCCTGTAGGGGCGCAGCGTGCTGCGCCCTCATGGGCCCTCGGAGGGTTCGCGTGCCACCGCGCCAGTCGAGGTGCCTCAGGCTCCCCGCCGAGCCTCCAGCCGCGCCAACCGCCGTTCGAGGCGCGCCCGACGGCCCTCGAGGGCGTCCTGCCACCGCCGCGCGGCCTGCGGGGCGAACCGGGCCATGTGCAGCGCGCTCACCATTGCGTCGTCCACGACGCGGATCGCGGCCGCGAAGTCGCGACGGTCGTGCTCCAGCGTCTTGGCGATCTCTACCAGCGGGCGGAGCGCTGCCCCGGGAGCGGCGGCGTGCGCGGCGACCTCGCGCCAGAGCGGCTCGGCCAGGTCCCGGCGTCCATCGCGGCGATAGAGCGTCGCGAGGCGCATGAGCGTGTCGTCACGCACGGCGCAACGCGGCAGCAGGTCCAGCGCGCGCTCCAGGTGCGCCCTCGCGGCTTCGTGGTCACATCGCGCGGCGTGCAGGCGGCCCATGGCCACGGCGTCCAGCGGCGCGGGCTCACGCACCCCGGCCTGGAGCGCGCCGAACCTCGCGAGGATCGCCCCCAGCGCCACCACGTCCAGCGCGTTGTGCTCCACGATCGGCGCGAGCAGCCGGGCGTCGCCGATGCGGAGGTAGCGGAAGTACCAGCCGGGCACATCGGACCCGCCCACCTCCGTCGTCGGTCGCGTCGCCCCCAGCACCTCGGTCTCCACCATGCACAGCCGGCAGGACGCCATCGCGCCTCGGAGCCCCGTGCGGACGGGGGCCAGCAGGTCCACGTGCCGCAGGACATCGAAGCCGGCGCGCATGCGGTGCATGGTGGCGCGCTCGTCGAGCATCGGCGCATCGAAGGCGCGCCCGTTGTAGGACACCAGCACCGGCTCGCCGCTGGCGATGTCTGCGTCCTCCAGCAGCGCGGCCAGCACGCCCGCCTCCTCCGGCGGCGACGTGGCGAGGTACTGGCGCAGCACGAACGCCTCCACCCCCGCCCGCTCCTCGATGCGTCCCGCAGCCACGAGGAATGCGATCGCCCCCGCCCCACCAAGCCCGGTCGACTCGATGTCGACGAACAACAGGTCACGGAGGTCGGCGTCCTCGACCCCCTCATCAGGCGCGAGGAGCGCGTAGGTGTCCGGGCCGACGTGTGCCACCTCGTGCAGCGGCTGCCCGCCCACCTGGTAGTGGAGCGGATAGACCTCCTCGATCACCCAGCACGGCCCTGCCGGGGTCTCGCGACGCTCGGCGCTCGGAAAGACCTCGGTCACACCCCACGGCCGAGGCTGGACGTGCAGCGGCTGGGGCCGGGCACGATGCGGGGTGGGCCGCGATTCCAGCCGACGAATGAGCGCCCGGAGCCGCTCGCGGGTCTCCGCCGCCGACTCCGACACGCGGGGATGCGTGGTCACCATGCGAGGCGAGCTCTCGGCGCCGGCGCGAGGGCCGTGTCCCCCGTTCGTTCTGAGCTTGTCGAGGGACCCGGCCGAAGGCCGGGAGGGGAACCCCCGTTCGCGTCGCGAGCCGACGCGCCGCTCACCCCGCCGCCTCCACCTCGGCGCTCGCGGTGGCGAGGGTGCCGCGCATGGCACGGAGGGCCAGGAGCGCCGCTTGCTTGACCCCCGCCCCGGGCGCGGAGGGCGCCCCCACGCACCCCGGGCACCCATCGACACACGCGCACGTCTCCACGAGCCCGAGCGCGATCTCCAGCAGGCGAGGCGTCTCGCGGAACAGGTGCTCCCCGAACCCGACGCCACCCGGGACGGACTCCCACAGGAAGACGGTGGGCAGACCGGTATGAGGGGACTTCGTCTGGGCAGAGAGGTGCAGGTCGCGGCTGTCGCACATCAGCAGCAGCGGCGCCACGTTCACCAGCACCTGGCCCAGCCCCTGCAGGGACGCCTCGATGGTCGTCTTCGATGCCCCGGCCAACACCTCGTCCGGCAGGGTGACCCAGAACGCGCCGGTGTGGAGGTCGTCCTGGGGGATATGGATCTTGCCCCAGCCGATGTTCTCGTGCGTGTGGAGTTTGATCTTCTTGAAGATCGTGGCGAGGTAGGTCACGGCCACCTCGCCGTGGCCGCGGACCACCTGACCTGAGCCGGGCGTCGTGGCGTCCCATTCGTCCATGACCTTCAGGTCCACGGCCAGGTGCGCGTCTGTGTAGTAGTCGACGTCGACCGGGCGGACGTAGGCCTTCAGTTCCTCCCAGTCCAGGAGGTCCACGTGGTACTGGCGGCCGTCGTGCATGTAGATCGCCTCGGTGTGGAGGAGGGTCATCGCACTCGGCCGATCGACCTCGCCGATGACGGTGGCCGGCGGGCCCTGGTCCACGATGACCACGTTCTGCTCCGCGCCCAGGCGCAGCGAGACCTCCTCCGCCGGGTACGCCTCGCTGCTCCAGTAGGCGCGCCCCCCTTGCTCCGAGGCCGCCCGATGCACCGTCCCGATCTCCGCGAGGGCGTCCAGCAGGTCCGGCGTGTGCGCCCCCATCACGTCCCGCTGCTCCTCGGCGTCGAGCGGCAGTTCGAAGACGGCGCACTTCAGGTGCTCGGCGGCGATGATCGGGTTGTCCGGGTGGACGCGCGCCGCCTCCACGCTCTCGCCGAAGGCGAAGTCCGGATGCGTCGCCACGTACTGGTCGAGGGGTGACGAGGACGCCACCATCACCGCGAGCGATGACTGCTGGCTCCGCCCGGCCCGCCCCATCTGCTGCTTGAGGCTCGCAACGGTGCCCGGATACCCCGCCAGCACCGAGGCGTCCAGCCCACCGATGTCGATCCCCAGCTCCAGGGCGTTCGTCGCCACCACCGTCCGCAGGCGCCCGTCGCGCAGGGACGCCTCGATCTCCCGCCGCTCGCGAGGGAGGTAACCGCTGCGGTACCCGCGCACCACCTCGGGCGAACCCGGGACGGAGGGCCGCCCGCCCTTCGCCTCGCGCAGGTACTGCGTCAGCACCTCGACCCGCGTGCGCGATCCGGCGAAGACGATCGACTGCACCCCGGCGCCTTGCAGTCGCGACGCGATGGTGGTGGTGGCGTTCACCACCCCCTGCCGGATGCCGAGTTCAGCGTTCACGACCGGCGGGTTGAACAGCGCCAGCGTGCGCTCACCCCGCGGCGCCCCGTTGTCGTCGACCACCTCGACCGGCCGGCCGATGAGGGCCTCCGCAAGTTCGCCGGGGTTAGCGATGGTGGCGGAGCAACAGATGAAGACGGGGTCCGCCCCGTAGAAGTTGCAGATGCGACGCAGCCGCCGCAGCAGGTTGGCCACGTTCGACCCGAACACACCTCGATAGGTGTGCAACTCATCGATGACGACGTAGCGGAGGTTCTCGAAGAGTCGGACCCACTTCGTGTGGTTGGGCAGGATGCCGGTGTGGAGCATGTCCGGGTTCGTGATCACCACGTGCCCGGAGGTGCGGACCAGGCGCCGCGCCTTCGGGCTCGTGTCGCCGTCGTACGTGAACGTGCGCACCGGCAACGAGGCGTCCGAGACGATCCCATGGAGTTCGTCCAACTGGTCCGCAGCCAGCGCCTTCGTCGGAAAGAGGTACAGCGCCCGCGCCGACGGGTCATCGAGGATCGCCTGCAGCACAGGCGCCGTGTAGCAAAGCGTCTTGCCGCTGGCCGTCGGCGTCACGATCACCTGGTCGGCGGGACGCTCACCCGCTCTCCCGAGCGCGCCCTCGATGGCTCGCGCCTGGTGCGTGTACGGCCGCTCAATCCCCCGCGCCCCCAGCGCCTCGACGATGCGAGCGTCGAGGCGTGCCGGCCACTCGCCGTAGCGTGCCGGCTCCGCCGGTAACGTGCGCCAGTCTGCGAAGCAGGCGGCGAGTTCAGGATCGGAGCGCAACGCCTCGATGGCTTGTGCAAGCGCCATGATGTCGGTTACCCCTCGACGACCCCGCCCGAGGAAGAAGGCATGTGGCGCGGGGACGACCGTGTGAGAACATGCGTTCGCCCCGCAGCGGCGTACGATAGCAGGCGAACGTGTGTTCGTGTCAATCGAGAGACGACAGCGATGCCCGCTGAACCCACCTTCCCCATTGCCGCGCTCCTGGAGGAGATGGGGTTTCGGCGGGTGGACTCGCAGCAGTGGGCGCGCAGCGCCCTCGTCGAGGCGGGTCTGACCAACGCGCGCAAGCAGAACATGGCCGTCTCGAAGCGTCAGGCCGCGGTGGACGCTATCGAGGCGCGTATCGCCCGCGTCTGCTCCGCCTCGACGTGCCGGAACGCCCTCGACCCTGCGGGCCGCCGGGTCGTCGAGGTAGCCGCCGAGGGCTGCGAGGTGTGCGGGGGCAGCGACACCGCGCGAGCGACGCAGCAGATGGTGGCCGACCTCGAAGCGTCGGGGCGCACGCGTCTGCTGGTGGTGGGCGGATCGCCGAACGCCCGCCGGGCGCTGCGCGACTCGGTCGCCGGGAGCGCGGTGGAGGTGACCTTCGTCGAGGGCGACCGACCGACAGGTGCAAAGCGTGCCCGAGAGATGGCGGATTCAGCAGACGTGGTGGTGATCTGGGCGAACACCCAGTTGGACCACAAGGTCTCGCAGCCATTCGCCACGGCCGCGCCCGCCAAGACCTTCACCTGCGCCCGTCGAGGGGTAGCCGCCCTCGCCGAGGAGGTCTCGCGACACGTCCGGTCGACCTCCTCGAACGCGCGGCGGCGAGGACGGTAGCGAGGGCGAGATCGGTGAGGTTCCCCGCTCGTCCTGAGCTTGTCGAAGGAGCCGGCCGGAGGCCGGACGGGGAACCTCGCTCGCCCCGCACGTCATAGCCGCACCTTTCGCGCACGACGTGCGCTGGGTACGCTCCCGGACGCAGGAGGTGGGCAGATGGTGAGCAAGATCTTTGGCCGCGCGAAGATGACGTACCGCGGCGTGGCGCGGCAGAAGCCCATCTCCGAATGCTGCCGGAACCGCGAGTTGATGCCTCGCTGGCGAGGCCCCCAGGTCATGGAGGACGACAGCAAGGCTATGGGCTTCGTCTGCCATCAGTGCGGACGCGAGTTCCTGCCGTCCGACGTCGAGGGCCGCCGCCTGATCCGGGACGAGTAGCCCCGGCCCCACCTGCACCGCTAGATGATGCCCAGCTCTGCTGCCCGACGTGCGGCGCGCATCTTGCCGGACACACCCAACTTCTCGTAGGCGCGCTTGGCGTGGACCTGCACGGTCCGCCACTCGATGTTGAGGCGTTCACCCACCTGCTTGTAGGTCAACCCCTCGGCGAGCAGGCCGAGCACCTCCACCTCGCGGGGCGACAACTTCGGTTCCGCCTCGGCCGCCCGGCCCCACGCCAGCGCCTCGGTGGCGGCCAGCGCATAGGGGGCTGGGTCGATTCCCGCCTCGCGGAGCGCCGCCCGCCCCGTGCGCCGCATCGAGGCCCATCGACGCTCCGGCGCCGACCCGGGGCCGAGGGCGAGCAGTTCGCTCAGTTGCACCTCGCAGAGCGCGGCTTCGATGGGATACCCGGCCGACTTCGCCCACCTGTAGGCGCGTTCCATCATCGCCGTCCCCGTGCGCTCGTTGCCGATGCGGACCAGCAGCAGCGCCTGCACCCGCTCCCGCGAGGCGGGCCACTCGATCGAGGTGCGCACGTGCGGCGGCATGCGCTCTGCCGCCCAGCGCGCCCACTGCACGGCCTGCTCCTGCACCCCTCGCGTCGCCACCACCTCCATCGCCGCGAGCACGGAAGGGAGGTTGACCAGCGTGACCTGTGCCGGCGGCTCCAGGGCGGCTTCCATGTCCTCCGCGCCGACGCG
>CAYTRA010000180.1:0-5877 GCA_964439675.1 uncultured Dehalococcoidaceae bacterium | reverse complement strand
TTCCCGGCCACCAAGTTCAACCTGCCCGGCCGTGGCTTCGTCCGCGAGGGCTACATCGCCGACCTCGTCCTCTTCGACCCCGCGACCGTCATCGACGCCGCGACGTACGAGGACTCGCGGCGCACTCCGCCGGGCATGCCGTGGGTGTTCGTGAACGGCACGGCCGTGGTGCGGGAGGGCGCCCACACTCACGCGCGGGCCGGGCGCCCGGTCCGCCGGGGCGTGGACGCGTAGGACGCCCAGCGACACCAATGTCCTGCCCAGGCCTCGTCCCCGTTCATCCTGAGCCTGTCGAAGGACGCCCCGCAGGGGCGCGGGGACGAGCGGTCGGACGCGATGAGGGGATACCGGAATGACGGAGACCGACGAGCAATACGACGTGGTGGTGCTGGGAGCCGGGTCGGCGGGATCCGTCGTGGCGGCGCGCGCCTCGGAAGATCCGAACCTGTCGGTGCTGGTGGTGGAGGCGGGGCCGGACTACGCGCGGATCACCGACACACCGTACGACCTGGTGAACTCCTACCAGAACTCGCTCGTCGACCACGACTGGAAGCACGCCTACCAGCCCACCGCCGAGGCCCCCTCCACGCCCTTCCCTCGAGGGCGCGTGACCGGCGGCTCCTCCGCCGTGAACACCACCATCGCGCTGCGAGGCGTGCCGGAGGACTACGACGGCTGGGCGGAGCAGGGCAACACCGAGTGGGCGTGGGAGAAGGTGCTCCCCGCCTTCAAGCGCCTGGAGCGCGACCTGGACTACCCGCACGCCCCGCACCACGGTGACGCCGGGCCGATCCTGATCCGCCGGTACCCCTCGGACGAACTCACCGAGACGCACCAGGCGTGGATGGAGACCGCGAGGAACCTGGGCTACCCCGAGTTGCCGGACCAGAACAGTCCGGAGGGCTCCGGCTTCGGCCCGCAGCCCATGAACAAGTTGCAGCGCCTGCGCATCTCCACCGCCATCGGCTACCTGGCCCCCGCGCGCATCCGCCCCAACCTGGACGTGCGCGCGGACACTCACGTCCGCCGCCTGGTCGTGGACGGCGGACGCGTCGTCGCCGTCGAGGTCGAGACGGACGGTGAGGTCTCGCTGATCCGAGGGCGCCTGTTCGTCCTGTCCGCCGGAGCGATCCAGACGCCGCCCGTGCTGCTGCGCTCCGGCATTGGGCCGCGCCGCGAACTCGAGCGCCTGGGCGTGCCCATGGTGGCGGACGTGCCCGGGGTGGGCGAGAACCTGTGCGACCACCCGGCCATCGGCGTGATCTGCGAGTTGAAGGACCCCTCGCTCGCCTCGGCGGCGATGCCGCTGATCCAGACGATCATGCGCTACACCGCGCCGAACTCGGAGCACCGGAACGACCTCCAGGTGGAACTGATCACCTGGGTGCAGCGACAGGAACGCGAGGGCTTCGTCTCCATCTCCGCCGTCCTGGAGCAGGCGTACGGCAGAGGCTTCGTGCGATTGCCCTCGGCGGACCCGCACGCGCAGCCGATCGTGGAGCCGCACTTCTGCGAGGACGACCGGGACACCTCGCGGCTCGTCGCCAACGTGCGCGACTGCATCGCCTTCGCGCAGACGAAGCCTCTCTCGGACTACATCGCGTCCGTGACGTTCCCCAACCTCACGCGCGGCGTGGACGACGAGGGCCTGACGAGCCTGGTGCGCCGGTTCGCGCGGAGCGGCTACCACCCATGCGGCACGGCGAAGATGGGCGCCGCGACGGACTCGATGGCCGTGGTCGACCAGTACGGCCGCGCCCATGCCGTCGAGGGCCTGGTGATCGCGGACGCCTCCATCATGCCGGAGGTGCCCAGGGCCAACACGAACCTGACGTCGATCATGATCGGCGAGCGCATCGGTGAGTGGATCCGCACGCGCACGGGCGACTACGGCCTGTAGGCCCAGCGGTGAGACAGCCGGGACGAGGGGGCACGAGATGGGCGACCTGACGGGCAAGGTGGCGCTGGTGACCGGGGCGGCCTCGGGCATCGGGCGCGCGATGGCAAGACGGCTCGCCGCGGACGGCGCCGCCGTCATGTGCGCCGACCTGGACGAGGACGGCGCGACGCAGACCGCCGCCGACGTGGCCGAGCGAGGTGGTAACGCAGCCTCGATGCGCCTCGACGTGACGGCGGAGGACGAAGTGAAGGCGGCGCTCCAGCGCACCGTGGACGAACTCGGCGGGCTGGACGTGCTGATGAACAACGCCGGCGTCGGTGGTGGCTTCGGCTGGTCGAAGACCGTGGACGTGAACCTGAGCGGCGTCTACTACGGCCTCGCGCACGGCGCTCACCTCCTCGCCGAGCGCGGTGGCGGCGCCATCGTGAACACCGCCTCCATCGCCGGCCTGCAGGGCCTCGTCGGCGCGCAGCCAGCCGAGGGCCTGCCCGACCCCGAGTCGGGGGCAGGCGCCTACGTCGCGTCAAAGCACGGCGTCATCGGCCTCACGCGGCAGTTCGCCATCACCTACGCCCGTTTCGGCGTGCGCGTGAACGCCATCTGCCCCGGCTACATCGACACCCCGATGACCGCCGGCATCACCGAGGCGCCCGGTGGCCGCCGCTTCCTGGAGTCGCTGCATCCGATGGGACGCCTCGGACGGCCGGAGGAGATCGCGGCTGTCGCCGCCTTCCTCGCGAGCGACGACGCCTCCTTCGTCACGGGCGCGGCGTTCCCGGTCGACGGGGGCTACTCCGCCCGCTAGTCGAAGCAGGCGTCGGCAGGGGGCTCGGCAGAAGCGCTAGACTCCGCGCGTTATGGGCGTCACCACATGACGCACGCGATGGAGGAGGCGCTGCATGCCCGCCGCCGGCCCTCACCCTGAGCTCCCCGGCCCCCTCGAGGGCTGCACGATCGTCGATGCCACGGAGGGCGTGGCCGGCGGGTACGCGGGGCGGCTGCTGGCGGACCTGGGCGCGCGCGTCATCAAGGTGGAACCACCCGGCGGCGAGCGTCTCCGCCACCTCGGCCCCTTCCCGGACGACGTGTCGGACATCGAGAGCGGCGGCCTCCACCGCGCGCTGAACGCGGGCAAGGAGAGCGCGGTCCTCGACCTCGACAGCGACGACGGCCGCACGCAGTTCCGAGCGCTGGCGCGCGGCGCGGACGCGGTGCTGGAGTCCGCGCCGCCTGGCCGCATGGCGGAGCGAGGGCTGGCGTTCGCCGACCTCTCGCGCGAGCGGCCGGACCTCGTCTACGCCTCGCACACCCCGTTCGGGCAGGACGGGCCGTACGCGGGGTGGGCGACCAGCGAGATCGTGGACTACGCCATGGGCGGGTACATGTACTTCTCCGGCCATCCGGAGCAGGAGCCGCTGCTCGTCCCCGGCCACCAGGGCGAACTGCATGCGGGCATGCAACTCGCCGCCGGCACGCTCCTCGCGCTGTGGCACGCCCGCCGAACCGGCGTGGGCCAGCACGTGGACGTCTCCACCTTCGAGGCAATGCTGAACGCCCACGCGTGGCTCACCACGTCGTGGACGCACGAGGGCATCGTGCAGTCCCGGTTGCCCTCCACGATCACGCCGTGCGCGGACGGCCACATCTTCTGGTTCCCCCGCGCAGACCCACAGTTCTTCGCCTTCATCGAGCGCCTCGACCTGCTCGACGACCCACGCTTCCAGGCGGTGGCCACCTTCCGCGAGGCGCTCCCGGACGTGCGCGCGGCGCTGGCGGAGTGGGCGAAGGACAAGACGAAGGCGTGGATCTACCAGGAGGCGCAGGCGCTCCGCATCCCGATCACGCCGGTGAACACCGTCGCCGACCTCGCCACCTCGCCGCAGTTGGAAGCACGGGGGTGGTGGCGCACCGTCGAGGATGAACCGGCCGTGCTGCCGGGGCCGCCGTGGAACTTCTCGGACGCCGGCGCCGGGCCGAGGCGTCGCGCGCCCCGGCTGGACGAGCATGCCGGCGTCGCGCTCCCCTCGAGGGTGGCGCGGAGCGCGCAGGCCGGCGCGCCGAAGCAGCCGCTGGCTGGCGTGCGCGTGCTGGAGGTGACGGCGAACTGGGCCGGGCCGCTCGCCGGGCGGCACCTGGCGGACATGGGCGCTGACGTGATCAAGGTGGAGATCGCGCGCAAGCCCGCCACACGCTCGGGGCACTTCGCGGGCCTCCAGCAGTGGAACACCCCCTGGAACCGCGCCGGCTACTTCAACCTCTTCAACCGCAACAAGCGGGACCTGGTGCTGGACCTCAGCACTCCCGAGGGCCGCGAGGTGTTCCTGCGCCTCGTGGAGGCCTCGGACGTGGTGCTGGAGAACAACAGTGCGCGCGTCTTCCCGAACCTGGGCCTGCCGTACGAGGTGCTGGCGGAGCGCAATCCTCGGATCATCATGTGCTCCATGTCGGGCATGGGCGGGTCCGGCCCGGAAATGCACGACCTGGCCTACGGCTCCAACGTGGAGGCCTCCAGCGGCCTCGTCTCGCAGCTCGGCTACGGCGACGGCTCGGTGTTTGGCACCGGCTCGTTCTACGCCGACCCCATCTGCGGGACGCACGGCACCATCGGCATCATCGCCGCGCTCCTCCAGCGCGAACGCACCGGCCGAGGGCAGTTCATCGACATGGCTCTCGCGGAGTCCGGGATGGCCTTCCAGGTGGAGGCGATCATGGACTTCCGCCTCACGGGACGCGTCGCTGGCCCCATGCGCAACCGCTCGAGACGTATCGCGCCCCAGGGTGTCTACCCCTGCGCCGGCACGGACTGCTGGCTCGCCATCGGCGTCGAGACCGACGAGCAGTGGGCCGCCCTCTGCGACGTCATCGGCGACCCCGCCCTCGCCGAGGCGTACCCGACGCTGCCCGAGCGCCGCGCCGCGCACCACGAGATCGACGAGGCGATCCGCGCATGGTCGATGCGCCTCGATCACGTCGCCGGGGCGAAGGCGTTGCAGGCCGCGGGGGTGCCCGCCGGGCCGGTGCTGGCGAACTGGGAGATCGTGAGCGACCCGCACCTGTACCAGCGCGGCTACTTCGTCGACGTGCTGCACCCGGAGGTGGGGCACCATCGATGGGACGGCTACCCGTGGAAGATGTCCGCCACGCCGGGCCGGATCCGCATGCCGGCGCCGCTCTTCGCCGAGCACAACGACGAGGTGCTGAAGGACATCCTGAACCTGCCGGAACCTGAGATCGCCGCGCTGCGCGAGCGCGATGTGCTCCAGGACGTGCCCGCGCCCGGGAACCCCTTCGGCTGACGCATCGTTCCTCTCTTGGACGCGCCCACTGCGCGCCCGAGGAAGGACCTCTGCGTGAACCCCATCCGAGCCACAGTCTCCGCGTTCGCCCTCGGCGTGCTCTCGCTCGCCCTCATTGCGTGCGACGGCGCTTCCGCTGACCAGGACGACACCAGCACCACCACGCCCGAACCCACCGCGAGCGACCCCGTGACCAACACCCCGGGCGGCCCGGACACCCCCGTGGACTCCAACGACCCCACGCCCGCCCCCACCTCGACCCCCGACTGGGACCACGAGCGCGTCGAGGAGTTGGCGCCCATCGAGTCCATCGACGTGGTCGTGCGGGAGTCGTTCCCACCGCAGTACGCGCTGCAAATCACCTCGGGGCTCCCGAGCGGATGCGCGGCGTTCGAGCGGACGGACGTGGAACGTGAGGGCAACGTGTTTACGGTCACCGTAATCAACACGATGCCTGCACCCGATGCCGACGTGGCCTGCACGATGATCTACGGGTACTTCGACCAGTCCGTGACGCTGGAGGACATCGAGTCCGGCGTGGAGTACACGGTCAACGTGAATGACAAGACGCTGACGTTCACCGGCCAGTAGCCGGAACCGTCGCGCGAGACCTACTCGGTCAGACGGCCCTCCGCCTGGGGCCGTGGGGGCGGGGACTCAACAGTCCCCGCCCCTGTCGTT